>NZ_JBEXLP010000030.1:0-85121 GCF_040610035.1 Streptomyces sp. NPDC004542 | reverse complement strand
GAACGGTCGCTTCCTTTGTACTCACCCGAGAGACTCTCTCGCGGCTTTCCTCCGGGCGCTTCCCTTCGGTCTTGCGTTTCCGACTCTATCAGATCCTTTCGGCGTCCGATTCCCGGTCGGCGGGTGTGCCGGAGACCTTCTCGCTTTCGCTCGTCGGCCTTTCGACATTCACTACGTTAGCCGATTCCCTCGCGAACTCATAATCAAGTTCCGCGGGTTCGAATTCGGGCGTGCGGACACGTCGAAGTCGTCCCCGACAGAGGGGGGAGACATAGGTAGTGGTTTGGCCGCTCCGGCTGCTGGCGAACGCCGTACCCGGTTCAGCGGCTTGGGCCACATTACGCACCTTCCCCACGCGAGTCAACTTCGACGGCGGCGTGGCACGTGGGCGCGGTAGGGACTCACGGTCGGGTCGTCCGCGATCCAGAAGCGCCAGGGGTGGATGTCCCCGTTGCCCCCGTCGCCGGCCACTCCGGTACGCGGACCGTTCCGTACCTGGTCGTAGGGGGCAGGGGTGCCGGTCACGATCCGCAGGAGCGTCTGCCCGGTGGCGCAGGCGTCCGTGCCGTCGAGGGCGCGGTCCACGCCCAGGGCCGTGGCGAGGCGGGCGGGGCCTTTGGCGAGTTCCCTGTCGTTGCGGGCCGAGAGTCGACGCTTGCGAGCCAGCTCCGCGCCTTCGATGATCTCGCCGGCCCGCAGCAGGACCGCGCTCGCGGTGCCCTCGGGGCCGCACACCAGGTTCATGCAGAACCACATGCCGTAGGTGAAGTAGACGTACACGTGTCCGGGCGGACCGAACATCACGTCGTTGCGGGGGGTGCGGCCGCGATAGGCGTGGGAGCCGGGGTCGTTCATGCCGTCGTACGCCTCGACCTCCGTGATGCGCACCGCGATCGGGCCGTCCGGCGTCGTGCGGACGAGGACGCGGCCGAGCAGGCCGGGTGCGACCTCGAGGACGGGCCGGTCGAAGAACTTCCTGGGCAGGGGCGTACGGTCCGAGGGCGCGATCATGGCGTCCGAGCGTAGTCCAGACGGGTGGATCCCAAGGACTGGTCAAGGTTCTGTCCGCTTGCCAGGGTGAGGGCGCGGAACCGGTCGTGCGTCGATCGCGTTTCTAGGGATCAAGGATCCGTACGCAAAGGGAGAGTCATGGCGTTCAAGAAGCTGCTCGCGAGCCTCGGGGCCGGCGGGGCTTCGGTCGAGACGGAGCTGGCCGAGGTCAACGTGGTGCCCGGTGGTGTCGTCCAGGGCGAGGTGCGGATCCAGGGCGGGTCCGTGAACCAGAACATCGAGGGTCTGTCCGTCGGCCTGCAGGCGCAGGTCGAGGTGGAGAGCGGCGACGAGGAGTACAAGCAGAACATCGAGTTCACCAAGCTCCGGCTCGGCGGGGCCTTCGAGCTGCAGGCCGGGGCCGTGCACGCGGTGCCGTTCGGGCTGGAGATCCCGTGGGAGACGCCGATCACGATGATCGACGGGCAGGCGCTGCGCGGGATGCACATCGGTGTGCGGACCGAGCTGGAGATCGCGCGCGCGGTGGACTCGGGTGACCTCGACCCGATCAACGTGCACCCGCTGCCGGCGCAGAAGGCGATCCTGGACGCCTTCATCCAGCTGGGCTTCCGCTTCAAGAACGCGGACATGGAGCGCGGTCACATCCGGGGCACGCGCCAGCAGCTGCCGTTCTACCAGGAGGTCGAGTTCTACCCGCCGTCGCAGTACCGGGGTCTGCACCAGGTCGAGCTGAGCTTCGTGGCCGACGAGCACGCCATGGACGTGGTGCTGGAGATGGACAAGAAGCCGGGGCTGTTCAGCGAGGGCAGCGACACCTACCGGTCCTTCCAGGTGGGACTGCACGACTACCACGGGACCGACTGGGCCGGCTACCTCAACCAGTGGCTGTCCGAGGTCGGGAGCAAGCGCAACTGGTTCTAGGGCCCTAGGCTCGAAAGCCACTGACTCCAGAACCGTTCAGGAGGTACCGAGGTGACCGAGCTCAAGCGGCGGCCGCTCCCCCATGACTTCCACCCGCCCGTGCCGTCGTTCACGGTGACGAGCGAGGACGTCCAGGAGGGCGCGACGCTCAAGGACGCTCAGGTCCACGCGGCCGGCAACACCTCACCGCAGCTGCGGTGGGAGGGCTTCCCGCCCGAAACCAAGAGCTTCGCCGTGACCTGCTACGACCCCGACGCCCCTACGGGCAGCGGGTTCTGGCACTGGGTCGTGTTCGACATCCCGGCCTCGGTGACCGAGTTGCCGGCGGGTGCGGGCGGCGGCACGTTCCAGGGGCTGCCCGAGGGGGCCGTGCACGCGCGGAACGACTACGGGACGAAGGACTTCGGCGGTGCCGCGCCGCCGCCCGGGGACGGACCGCACCGCTACGTCTTCACCGTGTACGCGGTGGACCAGGCGAAGCTCGGTCCGGATGCCGACGCCTCGCCCGCCGTGGTCGGTTTCAACCTGCGGTTCCACACGATCGCGCGGGCCCAGCTCATCGGTGAGTACGAGCACCCTCAGAAAGGCTGACTGAGCCCAGCGTTCATGGAACGTTTGCCCGCCTCTGGTCTTGGAAGTGATCAGAGGCGGGCATTTTTTATTGCGTTGTCCATCTCGGCGCGCCCGTCCAGAGTTGATCCAAGCCCGCCGGGGGGTGGGCCGGTGCACATGGGAGGTGGGCTGGATGCGTGACACGCTGGTGCTGAACGCGAGCTTCGAGCCGCTGTCGACGGTGACTTCGAACCGAGCCGTCGTGCTGGTTCTCCAGGCCAAGGCCGTCGTCGAGCAGGCCCACCCCGAACTGCGCATGCGGGGCGCCGATGTGGACATACCCGTGCCCCGGGTGATCCGGCTGTGCAGGTACGTACGGGTGCCGTTCCGAAGACAAGCACCGTGGTCGAGGCGGGGTGTGCTGGTCCGGGACCGGCACCGGTGCGCGTACTGCGGCCGCCGGGCGACGACCGTGGACCACGTGGTGCCGCGGGCGCAGGGCGGGCAGGACACGTGGCTGAACACGGTCGCCGCGTGCGCGGAGGACAATCACCGCAAGGCCAACCGGACACCGGAGGAGGCGGGTATGACGCTGCTACGGGCACCGTTCGAGCCGACCCCCGCCGATGCGATGCTGCTGGCTCTGGGACAGGAGGACCTGGGGGCGTTGCCCGAGTGGCTGGCGCACGTCGCGGCCGCTGCCTAGGGCCGTCACGGTGGTACGTGAGTGGGGCCCGCCTTCTCCACGAAGGCGGGCCCCACTCAGCGTACGCGGCGAGTCAGTCGATCGACGGCTTCTCGCGGCGCTGGTCCGGGACGTTGCCGGAGCCGTTGCCGCCGCTCGAACCGCCGCCCATCGGGTTGAAGTTGCCCATCGCGCCGGACAGTCCCTTGAGGGCGTCGCCGATTTCGCTGGGGACGATCCAGAGCTTGTTGGCGTCGCCCTCGGCGATCTTCGGGAGCATCTGGAGGTACTGGTAGGAGAGGAGCTTCTGGTCGGGGTCTCCGGCGTGGATCGCCTCGAAGACCGTGCGGACGGCCTGCGCCTCGCCCTCGGCGCGCAGGGCCGCGGCCTTGGCCTCGCCCTCGGCGCGCAGGATCTGGGACTGCTTCTCGCCCTCGGCGGTGAGGATGGCGGCCTGGCGCGTACCTTCGGCGGTGAGGATCGCGGCGCGCTTGTCACGGTCGGCGCGCATCTGCTTCTCCATCGAGTCCTGGATGGAGGTGGGCGGTTCGATGGCCTTGAGCTCGACCCGGTTGACGCGGATGCCCCACTTGCCGGTGGCCTCGTCGAGGACGCCGCGCAAGGCCGCGTTGATCTCCTCGCGGGAGGTCAGGGTCCGTTCGAGGTCCATGCCGCCGATGATGTTGCGCAGGGTGGTGACGGTGAGCTGCTCGATGGCCTGGATGTAGCTGGCGACCTCGTAGGTGGCCGCGCGGGCGTCGGTCACCTGGTAGTAGATGACGGTGTCGATGTTCACGACCAGGTTGTCCTGGGTGATCACCGGCTGCGGCGGGAAGGGCACGACCTGTTCACGCAGGTCGATGCGGTTGCGGATGGTGTCGATGAACGGGACGACGATGTTGAGGCCCGCGTTCAGTGTCCGTGTGTAACGGCCGAAGCGCTCGACGATGGCGGCGCTGGCCTGTGGAATGACCTGGATGGTCTTGATCAGGGCGATGAAGACCAACACCACCAGAATGATCAGGACGATGATGACCGGTTCCATCGTTTCCCCGTACCCTTCTCCGCCTCGGCGCCTTGGAAGATCCCATGGCTGTTGAAGATCTTGCTGGTCGAGTCTGACAGACCGTCGCGCAACTCGTGAGGTGTTCGGTCCAGTTGAGTCCTGCGAGGTCAGATGACAATCGCGGTGGCTCCCTCGATGTCCACGACGTCCACCTCCTGGCCCACCTCGTAGGCGCGTTCGGAGTGCAGGGAGCGCGCGGACCACACCTCTCCGGCGAGCTTGATCCGGCCGCCGGAGCCGTCGACGCGTTCCAGGACGACGGCTTGCCTCCCCTTCAACGCGTCGATGCCCGTGACGAGTTGGGGGAGTTGGCTGCCGTGCCGGGCCGCGATGGGCCGGACTACGGCGATGAGGGCGACCGAGACGATGACGAAGGTGAGGACCTGGATCACGACCCCGAGGCCGAGGCCGGCGACGACCGCGGCCGCGACGGCGCCCACCGCGAGCATGCCGAACTCGGGCATGGCCGTGACGACGAGAGGGATTCCGAGCGCTGCCGCGCCGACGAGCCACCACACCCATGCGTCGATGTCGTTCACATGGTCATGGTAGGGCCGCCGGTCTGTCACGGACAGGGCGCACCGGGGTCAGGACAGGGGCAGTCCGTGGGCGGTCCAGCGGTCGCCGACCTGCTCGACGACGAGGGGGAGTCCGAAGCAGAGGGAGAGGTTGCGGGAGGTGAGCTCGAGCTCCAGCGGGCCCGCGGCGAGGACCTTGCCCTGACGGATCATGAGGACGTGGGTGAAGCCGGGGGCGATTTCCTCGACATGGTGGGTCACCATGATCATGGAAGGGGCGATGGGGTCGCGGGCGAGGCGGCCGAGGCGGCGGACCAGGTCCTCGCGGCCGCCGAGGTCGAGGCCTGCGGCGGGCTCGTCGAGGAGCAGCAGTTCGGGGTCGGTCATCAGGGCGCGGGCGATGAGGGTCCGCTTGCGCTCGCCCTCGGAGAGGGTGCCGAAGCGGCGGTCGAGGTAGTCGCTCATGCCGAGGCGGTCGAGGAAGGCGCGGGCGCGCCGCTCGTCGATCTCGTCGTACTCCTCCTGCCAGCCGGCCGTCATGCCGTACGCGGCGGTCAGCACGGTCTGCAGGACGGTCTGGCGCTTGGGGAGCTTCTCGGCCATGGCGATGCCGGCCATGCCGATGCGGGGGCGCAGTTCGAAGACGTCGGTGCCGGGCTTGCCGAGGGTCTCGCCGAGGATGGTGGCGGTGCCCTTGCTGGGGAAGAGGTAGCTGGAGGCGACGTTCAGGAGGGTGGTCTTGCCGGCGCCGTTGGGGCCGAGGATGACCCAGCGCTCGCCCTCCTTGACCGACCAGGAGACCTGGTCCACCAGAGCCCGGTCCTCGCGGACCACGGATACGTCCTGAAGCTCCAGAACATCGCTCATGAGCGCGTTGTCTCCCCTTGCAGTGTGCCGGTCTCGGCTGTCGCGTACGCCTGTGGCTCGGTCCGCCGCGCCGGTGGGCGCAGCCCTTATGAAATCTACGCCACGAGTGCGGCGCTCCATTCCATCGGTCCGGTCCTTAGGGTGGTGGCATGCTCTCGGAACCACGTTCAGGACGGCTTGCCGCCTGGGGAAATGCCCTCCTTGCCGGGCTTGTCTCACCGGACGACGCGGTGCTCGCCATCGTCGGGGAGGACGCCGTCCACCGGGTGGAGGGGTTGCCGGGCGAGTCGGTGCCGGTCGGTCTCACGCTCGCGCTGGGGCGGCTGCGGGCGCTGGGGGTGACCGGGCTGCGGGTGGCACTGCCCCGGCCCGGTCATCCGCTGGGGCTGAGCGGGCCGCCGGAGTTCAACGCGCGGGCTCTGGACTCGGAGGAGGCGGTGATCGGTCACGGTGCCGCGCTCGGGCTGGTGCCGGAGGTGTACGAGGCCGGGCCGTCCGGTGATGTGCATGTCGAGGTGGAGTGGCACGTGCTTCCCGTGCGGGAGGCTCCGCCGGCCGATGTGCCGTCGCTGGGCGAGGCCGAGCGGGAGCTGGCGGAGGCCCTGCGGGAGGCGACCGGGGTGCTGTCGCGGCTGGACGTGGCCGGGTCGGGCCCGGTGGCGGAGGCGGCCATCGACGCGTACCGGGCCCGCGCGGAGCGGGGGCGCCAGGTGCTGGCGCCGGGGTATCCGCCCAGGGCGGTGCGGGTGCTGGAGCTGGCTCAGCGGGTGGGCTTGCTGGTCTCGCTGGCGTACGACAACGGACACGGGGGTGCGGTCAGCTCCGCTGAGATGGCGGCGCGGGCGGAGGCGCTGCGGCCGGTCGAGCGGACGGCTCGGCGCGCGCAGGTCGCGGCGTACAACTCCGTGGTGGAGGAGCGGGAGCGGGGGGCTCGCTGAGCGGGCCTTGTCCGGTTGGCCGAGTCGGTGTGGGTGCCGCTGGGGACCGCCGTCCCCAGGCCCCCGCTTCGGCCTGAACGGCCTCGTCCGCTCTGGCAGGCCCCCCGGTGCACGCGGGGGGCCTGGGTCCTGGTCGGTCGGGACTCAGTGGTTGAGGCCCAGGTTGCCGAAGGCCGGGTTCAGCACGCCGATGACGTTCACGCTGTTGCCCACCGCGTTCACCGGAACGTGCGCCGGGACCTGGACGACGTTGCCCGAGACGACACCCGCCGAGCGCTCGGCCCCGCCGCCCGCCGTCGCGCCGCCGGTGGTGGCGGAGGCCATTCCGGCACCGGCGGCGATCAGGCCCCCGGCCACCATCGTCACGGCCGCTGCCTTCTTCAGGTTCTTCACTTCTTCGTCCCCTCCTGAGTGAGCTCCGCGGCAGTTGCCGCGGACGCACTGGAGAACGCCGGAGATCGCCGGAGGGTGCGCCACCGGAGTGACATTCCCGCGATGGTATGAATCTCAGCCCGTCACACCATGACGTACCGCCCACAACGCCGCCTGCGTACGGTCCGCCAGGTCGAGTTTCATCAGGATGTTCGAGACGTGGGTCTTGACGGTCTTCTCGGAGAGGACCAGGGCACGGGCGATCTCACGGTTGGAGCGGCCGTCGGCTATCAGGCCGAGCACCTCGCGCTCCCGTTCGGTGAGCGAGCCGCCCCTGCCCTGGCCCGAGTTGGCCTGCTCCTGGGACAGCAGGGCGTCGGCGACCTCGGGCTGGAGCAGGATGTGGCCGGCGTGGACGGAGCGGATGGCTCCGGCGAGCGCGTCGGGGTCGACGTCCTTGTACACGTAGCCGGCGGCGCCCGCGCGCAGGGCCGGGACCACCGTGCGCTGTTCGGTGAAGCTGGTGACGATCAGCACGCGTGCGGGGTTGTCGAGTTCGCGGAGCCTGCGCAGCGCGTCGATGCCGTCCATGCCCGGCATCTTGACGTCCATCAGGACCACGTCGGGCCGCAGTTCCTCGGCGCGGTCGACTCCCTGGGCGCCGTCGGCCGCCTCGCCCACCACCTCGATGTCGTCCTGGACCTCCAGGAAGGTGCGCAGTCCCCGGCGGACGACCTGGTGGTCGTCGACGAGCAGCACCCTGATCGCCTCAGCCACCGGGCACCTCCATCTCGATCGCGGTGCCCTTGCCGGGCGCCGATTCCACGGTGAGTACCCCGCCGACGCCGCTCGCCCGGTCCCGCATGGAGACCAGGCCGAGGTGGCGCCCCGCGCGGCGCACGGACTGCGGGTCGAAGCCGCGGCCGTCGTCGGTGACGCGCAGGACGGCTCCGCGGCCGCGCCGGTCCACGGTCACCTCGACGTGCTCGGCCCCGGAGTGCCGCAGGGCGTTGTGCAGGGCTTCCTGGGCGACGCGCAGCATGGCCTCCTCCTGGGCCGCGGGCAGGGCGCGGAACCCGCGGGCGGCGAACGTCACGCGTGCGCTGTGGGCGCGGTCGAGGACCTGTGTCTGGGTGCGCAGGGTGGCGACCAGGCCGTCCTCGTCGAGGGCCGCGGGACGCAGCTCCACGACGGCGGCGCGCAGTTCGTCGGCGGCCTCGGCGGCGAGCGCCGCCACCTGGTGCAGCTCGCCCTTGGCGCGGCCCGGATCGCGGTCGACGAGTGCGGCCGCCGCCTGGGCGGTCAGACGCAGGGAGAACAGCTTCTGGCTGACCGCGTCGTGGAGCTCGTGCGCGAGGCGCGAGCGTTCCTCGGCGATGGTCAGTTCGCGGCTGCGCTCGTAGAGACGGGCGTTGGTGAGGGCGATCGCGGCGTGCTGGGCGAGGATGGCGAGCAGTTCCTCGTCCTCTTGGGTGAAGCCGCAACCGCCCGCGGGTTTCGGGCAGTTCTTGTTCGCCAGGAACAGCGCGCCGATGACCTCCTCGCCGTCCTTGACGGGCAGGCCCAGGAAGTCGGACATCTCGGGGTGCGCGGAGGGCCAGCCCTCGAAGCGCGGGTCGGTGCGCACGTCGGCGAGGCGCTCGGGGCGGGCCTCGTCCAGCATCGCGGCGAGGATGCCGTGCCGGCGCGGGAGCGGCCCGATGGCCTTCCACTGGGCGTCGCTGACGCCGTCGACGACGAACTGGGCGAAGCCGCCGTGGTCGTCCGGGACTCCGAGGGCGGCGTACTGCGCGTCGAGCAGCTCGCGGGCCGAGGCGACGATCGTCTTGAGGACGTCGCGCACCTCGAGGTGCCTGCTCATGGCCAGCAGCGCGGAGCTCACCGCGGCGAGGCCGGACCTGGGGCCGTGACTCATGACCTCACGGTACCGGCGGGGTGCGACAGCGCGGATGGGACCGACGGAGGCATCGGCGGGGCCGGTGGGTCTAGGTCCGGCGGCGTAGGCCGGCGGCCTAGGACGCGGGTCCCGGGCCGGCGGCGTAGGGCGAAGGGACCCCTCGCACCGGGGCCCGCGTCCGAGGCGGCCGGGACCGTGCCGTTCCTACGGTGGGGTCACCGCCGACGGAGGCGGACGGGAACGAGGGGACGGTTGTCATGCCGGTAGGGATCATCACGGGGGCCTCGAAGGGGCTGGGGCGGGCGCTCGCCGAGGCGCTGGCCGCGCGGGGCTGGGACCTGGTGCTGGACGCCCGCGGTGCCGGGGCGCTCGGTGCGGCGGCGCAGGCCCTGGCCGGGTACGGCACGCGGGTGGAGGCGCTGGCGGGGGACGTCACCGAGGCCGGGCACCGGGCCGAGCTGGTGGCCGCCGCGGCCGGACTGGGCGGTGTGGACCTGCTGGTGAGCAATGCGAGCGCGCTGGGCGCCGAACCGCTCGTCCGGCTGGAGGGACTGCCGCTGGAGGGGCTGCGGCGTGCTCTGGAGGTGAACGTGGTCGCCGCGCTGGGGCTGGTCCAGGAGGCGCTGCCGCTGCTGCGGAAGTCGGCGGCGGGCACGGTGATCGCGGTCAGTTCGGACGCGGCCGTGGAGGCGTACGGGACGTGGGGCGGCTACGGGGCGTCGAAGGCGGCTCTCGACCAGCTGGTGGCGGTGCTCGGCGCGGAGGAGGCCGGGCTGCGGGTGTGGGCGGTCGACCCCGGGGACATGGCCACGGACCTGTACGCGGCGGCCGTACCGGGGGACAGCGATCCGCGTCCGGCGCCGGCCGGTGTCGTGCCGGCCTTCCTGCGGCTGCTGGACGAGCGGCCGGCGAGCGGGCGGTACGCGGCGCCGGCTCTGGTGGAGGGGCGATGACGACCGCGGTGGAGGTTCCGGAGGAACTGTCGGCGCGGGTACCGGCCGAGCAGCGGGGGCCCGGCCTCGACCGGGATGCCGTGCGGCTGCTGGTCTCGCGTGGCACCGAGGTGAGGCACCACGGGTTCGCGGAGCTGCCGCGGCTGCTGCGGGCCGGGGACCTGCTGGTGGTGAACACCTCGCCCACGCTGGCCGCCGCGGTGGACGGGCGGATCGGGCACGCGCGCGTGGTGGTGCACTTCTCCACCCGGGGGGACGACGGACGGTGGGCGGTCGAGCTGCGCAGTCCCGACGGGCGCGGCACCACGCGCCCACGGCCGGGCGGGTCCGCGGGTACCGAGGTGGGGCTGCCGGGCGGGGCGCGGCTGGTGCTTCAGGAGCCGCTGAGCGGGCGCGGCGATCGGCTGTGGTGGGCCCGGCCGGACGGTGCGGAGGTCCTCCGGGTGCTGCGGGAGCACGGGCGGCCCATCCGGTACTCCTACACGGAGCGGGACCAGCCGCTGTCCGCCTACCAGACGGTGTTCGCGCTGCCGTCCGGTGACGGGGCGGGCAGCGCGGAGATGCCGAGTGCCGCGCGGCCCTTCACGGCGCGGCTGGTGACGGAGCTGGTGAGCCGGGGGGTGCGGTTCGCGCCGATCACGCTGCACACGGGGGTGGCGTCCGCGGAGGCGCACGAGCCGCCGTATCCGGAGCGGTTCGCGGTGCCGGAGGCGTCGGCGCGTCTGATCAATGCCGTGCGGGGCGGCGACGGGCGGGTCATCGCGGTCGGGACGACGGCCGTGCGGGCCGTGGAGTCGGCGGCCGGTCCGGACGGGACGGTGCGGGCGGCACGGGGGTGGACCGATCTGGTGGTCACTCCCGCGCGCGGGGTGCGGGTCGTCGAGGGGCTGCTGACCGGGCTGCACGAACCGCAGGCCTCGCATCTGCTGATGCTGGAGGCGGTGGCGGGGCGGGCGGCGGTCGACCGCGGTTACGCGGAGGCGCTGCGGGGGCGCTACCTGTGGCACGAGTTCGGCGACGTGCACCTCATCCTCCCGGAGGAGGGCCCTCACACAGAGGATTGCTTCAGCAACTGATGGTGAGGAAACCCTGAGGCCAATGTGAGCCCGCACATAGGACGCACATCACGTACGAACGGACATAGAAGATAAAGAGTACGTCCATGAACGGGGCAGACGTTCAAGTCTGTCCTGTTTTGCCCTACCCGATCCACTATCCAGGGTCGTACGTCACACCTTTGCCTGTCCGTTTTGCGGCCGCTAAGAATTGCGTTCGTCGCTCAGCGCCGTGGGTTTCGCCCCGCGGCGTTCGTGCGGGAAAAGGAACCGATTCCCCCGCAAGCCCGAGAGCGACCTCCGCGCGATTCGAAGAGGTCCATCACCCATGCCCCAGAACTTCCACATCCGTCGTCTCAGTCCGGCCCTGACCAAGCACCGCAAGATCGCTGTCGCCGGCGTCTCCACCCTCGGTGCCGCCGCCATCGCCTTCTCCGCGGTGCCGAGCAGTGCCCACACGGTCACCACGGGCGCCCCGCAGTCCGCGCCCCGGGTCGCCTACAGCTCCGAGCGGATCCAGGACGTCAAGGGCACCGTCACCGACCAGCTCGCCGCCGAGACCGTGAAGGTCGAGACCATCAAGGCGAAGAAGACCGCGCTGGACGCGGCCGCGAAGCAGGCCGCCGCGAAGAAGGCCGCCGCCGCTGCCGCCGCCAAGAAGGCCGCCCAGCAGCGCGCCGCCGAAGCACGCACCGTGCAGGCGGCCGCGAACAGGTCCGCCGCGCGTGCCGCCGTCAAGCCGGCCGCCGCGAAGACCTACGCCAACAACCTGGACGGCTGGATCCGGCAGTCCCTGGACATCATGAAGGCCAAGGGCATCCCGGGCAGCTACAGCGGCCTGCACCGCAACATCATGCGGGAGTCCTCCGGCAACCCCCGCGCCATCAACAACTGGGACATCAACGCCATCAACGGCATCCCGTCGAAGGGCCTGCTCCAGGTCATCCAGCCGACCTTCAACACGTACCACGTGCCCGGCACCTCGTGGAACATCTACGACCCGGTCGCCAACATCACGGCCGCCTGCAACTATGCCGCCCACCGGTACGGCTCGATGGACAACGTCAACAGCGCGTACTGAGGTCGGCGCGGACCTCTCCAGCACGCAACAGCCGGAAGGGCGGCACCCCGTCGCGGGGTGCCGCCCTTCGTCGTCGTACGGGCCGGGCGCGGTTACTTGCGCATGACCTCGGGCTCGTGGCGGCGCAGGAAGCGGGCCACGAGGAAGCCGCAGAGCACGCCGAGGGCGATCAGCGCGGCCATGTCCATGCCCCAGGCGGAGGCCTGGTGGTCCCACAGCGGGTCCGTGTTGGCCGGGTCGTCGGCGTTGGGGGCGATGTTGTTGAAGTCCAGCGTGGTGCCGGCGGCGGCCACCGCCCAGCGCGACGGCATCAGGTACGAGAACTCGTTGACGCCGAGCGTGCCGTGCAGGGTGAACAGGCAGCCGGTGAACACGACCTGGATGATCGCGAACATGACCAGCAGCGGCATGGTCTTCTCGGCGGTCTTCACCAGCGAGGAGATGACCAGACCGAACATCATCGAGGTGAAGCCGAGCGCCATGACCGGCAGGCACAGCTCGAACAGCGTGGAGCCGCCCAGGACGAGGCCCCGGTCGGGAATCTCCCGGCTGGAGAAGCCGATCAGGCCGACCATCAGGCCCTGCAGCACGGTGACCGCGCCCAGCACGACCACCTTGGACATCAGGTACGCCGACCGGGACAGGCCGGTCGCCCGCTCCCGCTCGTAGATGACCCGTTCCTTGATCAGCTCACGCACGGAGTTCGCCGCCCCCGCGAAGCAGGCGCCCACGGCGAGGATCAGCAGGACCGTGGTCGCCGTGCCGTTCGGGACGGGCACGTGTGTCCTCGGGTTCACCGGATTGACCAGCAGGCCCCGGTCCGAGTCGATCAGCAGGCTGACCGCCCCGAGCACCGCGGGCAGGATCACCGTCAGCGCCAGGAAGCCCTTGTCGGAGGCGATGACCGCCACGTACCGCCGGATCAGGGTCATCAGCTGCGAGCCCCAGCCCTGCGGCTTGGGCGGCTTCATCGCCTGCGGCGGAGGCATGTGTACGGACTGCGGGGCGACGGCGTCGATGTCCGCGGCGTACATCTGGTAGTGCTGCGAGCCCTTCCAGCGCCCCGCCCAGTCGTAGTCGCGGTAGTTCTCGAAGGCGGAGAAGACGTCGGCCCAGGTGTCGTAGCCGAAGAAGTTCAGCGCCTCCTCGGGCGGGCCGAAGTAGGCCACCGCGCCGCCCGGCGCCATCACCAGCAGCTTGTCGCACAGCGCCAGCTCGGCCACCGAGTGCGTGACGACGAGGACCGTACGGCCGTCGTCGGCGAGGCCGCGCAGCAGCTGCATCACATCGCGGTCCATGCCTGGGTCGAGGCCGGAGGTCGGCTCGTCCAGGAAGATCAGGGACGGCTTGGTGAGCAGTTCCAGGGCCACCGAGACGCGCTTGCGCTGGCCTCCGGACAGGGAGGTGACCTTCTTGTCCTTGTGGATGTCCAGCTTGAGCTCGCGCAGCACCTCGTCGATGCGGGCGTCGCGCTCGGCGGCCGTGGTGTCGGCCGGGAAGCGCAGCTTGGCCGCGTACTTGAGGGCCTTCTTGACGCTTAGCTCCTTGTGCAGGATGTCGTCCTGCGGGACCAGACCGATGCGCTGGCGCAGCTCGGCGAACTGCTTGTACAGGTCGCGGTTGTCGTACAGGACCTCGCCCTCATTGGCGGGCCGGTAGCCGGTGAGCGCCTTCAGCAGGGTGGACTTGCCGGAGCCGGACGGGCCGATGACCGCGATCAGGGACTTCTCCGGGACACCGAAGGAGACGTCCTTGAGGATCTGCTTGCCGCCGTCGACCGTGACGGTCAGGTGGCGGGCCGAGAAGGAGACCTCACCGGTGTCGACGAACTCCTCGAGCCGGTCGCCGACGATGCGGAACGTGGAGTGGCCGACGCCGACGATGTCGGTCGGGCCGAGCAGCTGCGTGCCGCCCTTGGCAATGGGCTGGCCGTTGACGTACGTGCCGTTGTGCGAGCCCAGGTCGCGGATCTCGAAGCGGCCGTCGGGCGTGGCGTGGAACTCCGCGTGGTTGCGGGAGACCTGGAGGTCGGAGACGACCAGGTCGTTCTCCAGGGCACGGCCGATGCGCATCACGCGGCCCAGGGAGAACTGGTGGAACGTGGTCGGGCTGCGGTCGCCGTAGACCGGCGGCGCCCCCGCGCCACCACCGGGCACCTGCTGCGCGTGACCGTCGGCCGAGCCGCTCTGCTGCTGCGGAATCCGGTGCGGAACCGGCGCGGCCTGCTGCGGCTGCTGCCAGCCGGCCTGCGCGACGTGCGGCTGGGGCGCCTGCTGCGGCGGGGCCTGCTGGACCCAGCCCGGGCCCGCGCCCTGGGCGGCGTACGGCTGCTGGGGCTGCGCGGCCGCCGCGGCGCCGGAGAGGCTCAGGCGCGGTCCGTCGGTCGCGTTGCCGAGGTGCACCGCCGAGCCGGGGCCGATCTCCGTGGGATGCGGGATCCGCCGGCCCTGCACGAACGTGCCGTTGGTGCTGCCGTGGTCCTCGATCACCCAACTGCGGCCGTTGTGGCTGACCGTGGCGTGCCGCCAGGAGACCCTGGCGTCGTCGAACACGATGTCCCCCTGCGGATCGCGTCCGAGTGTGTAGGTCCGGGACGCATCGAGCGTCCAGGTCCGTCCGTTTGATTCCAGTACGAGTTCCGGCACTCCACGCCCCACTGAGTTGTCCCCCGAGTTACCCCCGTCGCAGGGAGTCTAGGGATGTCGAACATCGTGGGGAACTATTCCAGGCTCCGCCCTCTGACCGAAAGTCGGGCCTTGCGAAGAGCGCCCGTGAACGCTTCAACTCATCCCGTTGACGGGGTTGAAACCGGGCCGGAGAGTGGTAATCCCCCGCGAGGGGGACACGCGCGGCCGCCGGCCGCGCCGCGGATCGGGGGGTCTGCCATGAGCGCTGCCGCGGGATTCGGGACCGCGCGACACGGCACGAGGCTGCCGTGGGGCGACATCCTGCTGTCGGCGATCGCCGCCGTCAGCTGGGCATTGACCGGGATGGCGGGTACGGCCGCGCTCGGGCTGCACCTCCTGGGGGCGGACACGGCGGGCTCACTGGGCCCGATGACCGCGGCCGTCGTGGCGCTGGGGGCCGGTGGTTCGGTCTCCCCCTCCGGCGACGTGTCGGCGTTCGGCCTCAAGGGCGCGCAGGCGCACACCGCCATAGAGATCACGCCACTCGGAGTGAGCCTGGTCGGTGCCCTGCTGCTGTCGTGGTTCTTCCTGCGGTCCCTGCGCGCGGCCCACGGTGTCATCACCCCCGCCGAACTCCTCGCGCGCGCGGGCGCGGTGGCGGCGCTGTTCGTGGCGGTGCTGGGCGGTCTGGCCTGGGCGGGGCACGACGTCATCACCATCGACGGCGGCTCGCTCGGGCTCGGCGGTCCGCCGGGCGCGGGCAGCGGCGGTGATGGTGGTGGGGCCGGCGGCGGGGTCGGCATCCCCGGTCTCGGCGGCCTCGGGGACATCGGCGGGCTGCTCCCCGACCGGATCGGCGACCTGATCCACGCCAAGGCGGCGGTCGGCTTCACCGTGGACACCGCGCCCACGGTGCTCGGCGGCCTCGGCTGGTGCGCCGGAGTCCTGCTGATCGCGCTGCTCGCCTCGCGCCGCACCCCGCTGCCGAGCGGCTGGGAGGCGGTGCACCGGGTGGTACGGCCCGCGGCCTCGGCACTCGTCACCGTGCTCCTCGTGGCCGTGGCGGCGGGCCTCGCCGCGGCCGGGTACGCGGCGATCGGCGACGACCACCCGGCGCGGATCGCGGGCGCGGCGCTCCTCGGCGCGCCGAACGGGGTGTGGCTCGGCGTGCCGATCGGCCTGTTCGTGCCGTGGGACGGCAAGGCGACGGGCGCGCTGGTGGGACTGCTGCCCGACCCGCTGGACCGGCTCCTCGGTCCCGGATCCGGCCGGCCGGTGACGCTGGGGAGTCTCGCCGGCCTGGACGGGCGGGTGTGGCTGCTGGGGGTCGCGGCGGCGTCGATGATGCTGCTGGCGGGGGTGCTGACGGCGGTGCGGACTCCCGGGTCGGCCGTATCCGGTACGGCCGGGTCCGGCGCGACCGGATACGGCGCGACCGGTTTCGTGGCGCGGTGTGCGGTGCGGCTGGGCGTCGCCACCGCGCTGACGCTGCCGCTGCTGGCCTGGCTGGCCGACGTCTCCGTGGACGCCTCGCTGTCCGTGCTGGGCTTCGACGCGTTCGGGGCGGGCGTCGAACTGCACGGCCGTCTGGGCACGGCTCTGCTCCTCGGGGCCGCGTGGGGCGCGGGCACGGGGGCCGCGGGAGCCCTGCTGGCCCTGGTGTCCGGGGCGACGGGCCGCGGGGCGACGGGTCGGGGGGCGACGGTGCCGGCACCGGGTGACGCGGCGCGTGGGGGTGCGGGTCACGGGGACGGTACGGGCTTCGGGGACGGTACGGGTACCGAGGCCGTCGCGGGTACCGAGGCCGTCGCGGGTTCCGGGGCCGGCTCCGGGTCCGGGCCCGCCGGGCATGCGGGACGTTCCGGCTCTTCGGGCCGGACCGGCCCGTCGGGGCCCTACGCCCCCGGCACGCCGTACCGTCCGCCGAACCCGGCCACCAATCCCTATCTGCGGGTCCCGGAGGAGTTGCGGGACCCGCGGGACGCCCCGGGTGCGCACGGTCCCGGGGAGCCGTCGGCCTCCGGCGACGTGCACGGCGCACCGACCGTGGCCCGGCCGTTCGGTCAGCCTCCGCCTCCGCCACCGCCGCCACCGCCGTCCCGCCCGCCGCGTCCCCCGGGGAAACGGGACGGTCGGTGAGGCGACGGGCCGCGCACTCGGGTGCGCCGGAGGCGGGAGCGGCCGCAGGCTCGGGGCCCGGCCTCCGCGCACCGGCCGTGGCCCGCCCGTCGGGAGCCGGCAACCGGAGCGACACTCACTGTTCCCTGTCCGATGGTCGGACCAGGCGGGCGGGGGGCACTGGGTGCCGGATACGGTGGAGGCACCATGAGCGCTTCGCAGACCTCCGCCTCACTGACCTCCGGGGTCCCCACCCTCCTCGTCAAGATCTTCGGCAAGGACAGGCCCGGCATCACGGCCGGCCTCTTCGACACCCTCGCCGCCTTCTCCGTCGACGTCGTAGACATCGAGCAGGTCGTCACGCGTGGCCGCCTGGTGCTGTGCGCGCTCGTGACGCAGCCGCCCCCCGCGCTGGAGGGTGACCTGCGGGCCACCGTGCACAGCTGGGCCGAGTCGATGAAGATGCAGGCGGAGATCATCTCCGGTCGGGGCGACAACCGTCCGCGTGGTCTCGGACGCTCCCTGGTGACCGTCCTCGGGCACCCGCTCACCGCCGAGGCGACCGCCGCGATCGCGGCTCGGATCGCCAAGGCCGGCGGCAACATCGACCGTATCTTCCGGCTCGCCAAATATCCGGTGACGGCGGTGGAGTTCGCGGTGTCCGGCGTGGCGACCGAGCCGCTGCGCACCGCCCTGGTCACCGACGCGGCGGCGCTCGGCGTGGACGTCGCGGTGGTGTCGGCGGGGCTGCACCGGCGCGCGCAGCGCCTGGTGGTGATGGACGTGGACTCCACGCTGATCCAGGACGAGGTGATCGAACTCTTCGCCGCGCACGCCGGCTGCGAGGACAAGGTCGCCGAGGTGACGGCGGCCGCGATGCGCGGGGAGCTGGACTTCGAGCAGTCGCTGCACGCGCGCGTGGCCCTGCTGGAGGGCCTGGACGCCTCGGTGGTGCAGAAGGTGCGGAGCGAGGTGCGGCTGACTCCGGGGGCCCGCACCCTGATCCGGACGCTGAAGCGGCTCGGCTACCAGGTCGGTGTCGTCTCGGGTGGCTTCACGCAGGTCACCGACGATCTGAAGGAGCGGCTCGGGCTGGACTTCGCCCAGGCCAACACGCTGGAGATCGTCGACGGGAAGCTGACGGGCCGGGTCACCGGCGAGATCGTCGACCGGGCGGGCAAGGCCCGGCTGCTGCGCCGGTTCGCCGCGGAGGCCGGGGTCCCGCTGTCCCAGACGGTGGCGATCGGGGACGGCGCCAACGACCTGGACATGCTGAACTCGGCGGGGCTGGGCGTGGCCTTCAACGCCAAGCCGGTCGTCCGCGAGGCCGCGCACACCGCGGTGAACGTGCCCTTCCTGGACACGGTCCTGTACCTGCTGGGCATCACCCGCGAAGAGGTCGAGGCGGCGGACACGCACGACGAGGGCTGAGCCGCCCCGCACCGCCCCGGTCATGCCGCGTACGCGGGAGGGCCCGGCATCGTCCGGGATGCATCAACAGCATCCGTCCGGGTGCCGGGCCCTCCCGCGCGTGCCGTCATGCGGCGGCGGTCACGGGCGGGGTGTCACTCGGAGGGAGCCCAGTAGTCCACAAGCGTGGCCGTGCCCGGTTCCAGGCTCTTCCAGGAGCCGGTGAAGGTCAGCACGGCGAACGCGGCGGCGGGGAAGCCGCGGCGGTTCATCCGTTCACGGGCGCCGTCCTCGGCGGAGGCGGCCAGGATGTCGGCGAGTCCGTGGATACCCGGGTTGTGACCGATCATGATCGCGTTCTGCGTGTCGTCGCCGACTTCGTTCAGCACGGCGATCAGCTCGCCGGGTGAGGCCTCGTAGACCCGCTCCTCATAGATGGTTTTCGGCCGCTCCGGGAGCTCGTGGACGGCCAGCTTCCAGGTCTCGCGGGTCCGGACGGCGGTGGAGCACAGGGCCAGGTCGAGGTGGATGCCGGTGTCGGCCAGCTTGCGACCGGCGACCGCGGCGTCCATGCGGCCCCGCTCGGCGAGTGGCCGCTCGTGGTCGTTCACCTGTGGCCAGTCGGCTTTCGCATGCCGGAAGAGGACGATCCTGCGGGGTTCTGCGACGCTCATGGCACCCAGCTTCGCATGAAACAGGCCATGAGGCGCAGGGAGTTGACATGCGGATTCACCGATGCGGGGCGTCCCGCCGCCGGCCGGCCGGACCTGGCGGTGGCCTCCCGGTGGCCTCGCGACGGCCTAGCGGGTGACCAACTCCTGTACCCGTTCGAAGAGATGGGTGAGAGCCGGGTCACCGGTGGCGGCCTGGGCGTCCGACGGGTTGAGTATCAGCATCAACAGGGAGACGAAGGCGAGCGCGGGCAGGGCGAGGGCCCACCAGGGCAGCCGGATGTCGACGCCGCCCGTGGTCGCCGGGTGGGTACGGGTGTGCGTACGGGCCGGCATGCTCGCCTCCGCGGGTCTTCGAGTGGTCCGTGGTCCGCCGGTCGCGGCCACGTCTCGAAGCTACGGAATCCGGGCCCGCCGGCCCATCCGGTGACCCACCCACTTGACCCTGACCCTGGCCCCCTAGGGGATGGGGGGCCAGCACCACCATGGCGGCCGGGGCGCGGGGTCAGGGGGACGCGATGGTCGCGATGATCGCGATGAGCACGAAGATGGCGAAGAACGAGCCGAAGACGATCAGCATCTTCTTCTGGCCGTTCTGGGGGTTCGGGTCGAGCACAGGCATGCCGCCAGTGTCGCACCCCGGATCCCCGGCGGGCCCGGCGGGGTGCGGCCCGTCATCCGTCCGGCGGATCAGCGGGCCGCCTCGTCCTCCACCGTCCGGTCCCGGCCCGCCAGGACGCCCACGGCCATCTGCGGCAGCATGAGGCCGGCCATGAGCGCGATCGGCAGGCCCCAGCCGCCGCCGCTCTGGTAGAGCACGCCGACCAGGAGCGGGCCGGGGATGGAGATCAGGTAGCCGGTGCTCTGCGCGAAGGCGGACAGCTGGGCGACGCCCGCGCCGGTCCCGGCCCGCATGCCGACCATCGTCAGTGCCAGCGGGAAGGCGCAGTTGGAGACGCCGAGCAGCAGGGCCCAGGCCCAGGCGCCGCCGGCCGGCGCGAAGTACAGGCCGGCGTACCCGGCGAGGCCGCAGGCGCCCAGCGCCAGCACGATCGGGCCCTGGTGCGGCAGCCGGGCGGCCAGGCGCGGGATGACGAAGGCCAGCGGCACGCCCATCACCATGGTGACGGCGAGCAGCAGGCCGGCCGTGCCCGCGGCGACGCCCGCGTCCCGGAAGATCTGCGCCATCCAGCCCATCGTGATGTAGGCGGCGGTGGCCTGGAGCCCGAAGAAGACCGCCAGCGCCCAGGCCGTGCGGCTCCGGGTGATGCGCAGCGCCGGTTCCGGCCGCTCCCGCGGGGCCTGCCGCGCGGGCTCCCGGCCGGCGGGCGCCGGCCCCCGGTCCCGTACCAGGGGCAGCCAGGGCAGCACCGCGACGGCGGCGAGGGCCGACCAGACGGCGAGCCCGGACCGCCAGCCGCCGCCCAGGGTGCCGGTGAGGGGCACGGTCGCCGCGGCGGCGGCCGAGGTGCCGGCGGCGAGCGCCATCGAGTACAGGCCGGTCATGGAGCCGACGCGGTCGGGGAACCAGCGTTTGACGATGACCGGCATCAGGACGTTGCTGACCGCGATGCCCATGAGGGCGAGTGCGCTGGCGGCGAGGAATCCACCGGTGCTCCCGGCGTAGGGGCGGATCAGCAGGCCCGCGGCGATGGCGGCCATGCCGGCGCACACCACGGCGGAGGGGCCGAAGCGGCGGGCGAGACGGGGGGCGGTGACGCCGAAGACGGCGAAGCACAGCGGGGGGACGGAGGTGAGGAGCCCGGCCATGCCGCCGCTCATCCCGAGGTCGTCGCGGACCTCTTCCAGGAGGGCGCCGAGGCTGGTGATGGCGGGGCGGAGGTTCAGCGCGGACAGCACGATGCCGACGACGACCAGACGCGTCGCCCACGCGCGCGGGGGGCGCGCGGCCGGGCCGGACCCGCCGGGGGACGTGGGGGTGCGGGGTGTCGTACGGGTTTCCTCGCGTGTCCTGCGTATGTCCTCGCGCGCCATGCGGACCATCATAGAATCATAGGATGATTGGTTGTCCATCTGTGGGCCGCCCGCGGCCGACCCACCTGTGCGAAGGTGTGCCATGCCCCTGAGCCACCCCCGTCGTTCGGCGCTGTCCGAGCAGGTCATCGCCGAGCTGCGCAACCAGATCACCTCGGGCGAGTGGCCGGTCGGCTCGCGCATCCCCACGGAGCCCGAGCTGGTCGAGCAGCTCGGGGTCGCCCGCAACACGGTCCGCGAGGCCGTCCGCGCGCTCGCGCACAACGGCCTGCTGGACATCAGGCAGGGCTCGGGCACCTACGTCGCGGCCACGAGCGAGCTGGCGGGCGTGATGCACCGCCGCTTCGCCGGCGCCGACCCGCGGCACATCGCCGAACTGCGTTCCACCCTGGAGTCCTCGGCGGCGAGGCTGGCCGCCGAGCGGCGAACCGAGAAGGACCTGAAGCAGCTCGACGCGCTCCTGGTGCGGCGCGAGGAGGCCTGGGAGTCGGGTGACGCGGAAGCCTTCGTGACGGCCGACGCGACCCTCCACCTGGCCGTGGTGGCCGCCTCCCACAACGACGTCATGACGGCGATGTACGCGGACCTGGGCGAGGTGCTGCGGGACTGGCTGCGCGCGGACGTCGGCGCGGAGCTCACTCCCGGGACACGCATGGACCACACCCGGCTCGTGGACGCCATCCGCGCGGGCGACGCCGAGGCCGCCGCCACGGAGGCCGCGGGCTACCCCTTCCTGTGCCGTCCGGGGCGGCTCAGCTCACCTTCTGGTGGCTGATCCACACCGAGCGGACCTCCTTCCAGCACCGTCCCGACAGCCGGACCGTCATCGCGGGCCCGGCGTCGACGGGATCGCCGTCGGTGTCGATGTCCCACCAGCGGTCGCACTCGATGTGCAGTCGCACGCGGTCCGTGTCGACATAGGGGTTGTGGCAGTACGCCAGCACCTGGGAGCCGCTGACGGTCGTACGGCATTGAGCCCCGAACAACTGCGGGAACGGCGGCTCGCCGCCCCGCGCACGCGCGTGCGGCATCGCCTCGTACGGCAGGGAGAGCACGAGGGCCACGGCTACGGTCACCGAGGTCAGGCTGCGGGACAGGCGCACGAGAAGACCTCCTCGGCCGTGCTGGGGAGGGCATTCGCGAGGTGGACGCGCTCTCCAGGGTGCGCCGTCCCCCGTCCGGGCGCCCGGCCTGTGAGCCGAACGGGTGATACGCCGGTGCCCTCGCCACGAGGTCCCGGCAACGCCGGAGGCCCGCACCCCGGCAGGGGGTGCGGGCCTCCGCACGGTCGGGCCCGGCGGCAGCGGTCAGGCGCCGATGGCGTGCAGGCCGCCGTCCACGTGGACGATCTCACCGGTGGTCTTCGGGAACCAGTCGCTCAGCAGGGCGACCACACCGCGACCGGCCGGCTCCGGGTCCTTCAGGTCCCACTCCAGGGGCGCGCGGGTGTCCCACACGGACGCGAGCTCCGCGAAGCCCGGGATGGACTTGGCGGCCATGGAGCCGATCGGGCCCGCCGAGACGAGGTTGCAGCGGATGTTCTGCTTGCCCAGGTCACGCGCCATGTAGCGGCTGGTCGCCTCCAGGGCGGCCTTGGCCGGGCCCATCCAGTCGTACTGCGGCCAGGCGAAGGAGGCGTCGAAGGTGAGGCCGACGACCGAGCCGCCGTTCTGCATCAGCGGCAGGCAGGCCATGGTCAGCGACTTCAGGGAGAACGCCGAGACGTGCATGGCGGTGGCCACGGACTCGAACGGCGTGTTGAGGAAGTTGCCGCCGAGCGCGTCCTGGGGCGCGAACCCGATGGAGTGCACGACGCCGTCGAGGCCGCCCAGCTCCTCGCCGACGACGTCCGCGAGCCGGCCGAGGTGCTCGTCGTTGGTGACGTCCAGCTCGATGACCTTGGCGGGCTTCGGCAGCTTCTTGGCGATGCGCTCGGTCAGCGTGGGACGCGGGAACGCGGTCAGGATGATCTCGGCACCCTGCTCCTGGGCCAGCTTGGCGGTGTGGAAGGCGATGGAGGACTCCATCAGCACACCGGTGATCAGGACACGCTTGCCCTCGAGAATTCCGCTCATGGTGATCAGTGACCCATTCCCAGTCCGCCGTCAACGGGGATGACGGCTCCAGTGATGTACGAGGCGTCGTCCGAGGCGAGGAACCGCACCGTCGCGGCGATCTCCTCCGGCTGCGCGTAACGGCCGAGCGGCACCTGCGACACGATGCCCTCGCGCTGCTCGTCGCTGAGCGCCTTGGTCATGTCGGTGTCGACGAAGCCGGGCGCGACGACGTTGAAGGTGATGTTGCGCGAGCCCAGCTCGCGGGCGAGGGAGCGCGCGAAGCCCACCAGGGCGGCCTTGGAGGCGGCGTAGTTCGCCTGCCCCGCCGAGCCGAGCAGGCCGACGACGGAGGAGATCAGGACGACGCGGCCCTTCTTGGCCCGCAGCATGGCGCGGTTGGCGCGCTTGACGACGCGGAACGTGCCGGTGAGGTTGGTGTCGATGACCGAGCTGAAGTCCTCCTCGGACATGCGCATCAGGAGCTGGTCCTTGGTGATGCCCGCGTTGGCGATCAGCACCTCGACCGGGCCGTGCTCCTCCTCGATCTCCTTGTAGGCCTGCTCCACCTGCTCGGGGTCGGTGATGTCGCACTTGACGGCGAGGCAGCCCAACTCCGCCAGGGCGGCCGGCGGCTCCCCCGAGCGGTACGTGATCGCGACCTTGTCGCCGGCGTCGGCGAAAGCGCGGGCGATGGCGAGGCCGATGCCCCGGTTGCCTCCGGTGACGAGAACCGAGCGGCTCAACGGATCACCCTTTCGATAGCGGTCTGACACACCGCCCGAACACCTGGATGACAGACGGCTTCCCTCGAAAACCTATCGGTCCGGCCGCGCCGGGGGGCAAGCGGGCACCGACAGTGGCGTGCGCGAGTCGCTGTCGGGTTTCTACAGTCGGCCGCCAGGTCACTCCGCCATTCCGGGGGCGTGGGCGGGCAGCCCTTCTTTGCGCGCCGCGTCGAGCATCCTGCGGTCGTACGTCACGAATGCCGCCAGCTCCCGCTCCATCGAGAGGGCGCTCGCCACGTGGAGGGCGTCCAGCGCGCGCAGACCGGGATCGACGCGGGTGGCCAGGTCACGGACCTCGCGGCCGAGGAGGATCTCCGTCACCCGCTCATCGAGATCCGCCAGAGCCCGCGGGAAACTGCCCGACCGGTCCAGATGCCGCACCGTCTCCACGAAGCCGACCGTGCAGGTGGCCAGTGGGGCCGGTGGGAAGCTCGCGAGGAAGGATTCGAGTGCGGAGGCGTTCACCCTCCCGGTCAGCAATGTGATCAACGCGGAGGAGTCCATGTAGATCACCGGTAGTACTCCTCGCGCTCGGCCAGCAGGGACTCCAGCGGATCCGGCGCGTCGTCCGGGACGTCATACCGGGGGAAGTCCGCGAGGTCGGCCACGGTCGCCGTCTTGAGTTTGATCTTTCCCCGGGCCACCAGGTGCGCGTACCGCTCCATCGGCCCGCCGCTCGGAACCAGTATCGCGATGACGTTGCCGTGCCGGGTCACCTCGACGGTCTCCCCCTTCTCCACCCGGGCGAAGACGGCGCTGGGGTTGTGGGAGAACTCGCGGACGGAGATGGCGCTCATGAGCTCCCTGCCTTGCACGTCGCGTGTACCTACATCGGATCGATTGTACCCACATCTTCCCGGGCTCTCCATGTCCGTGCGTGCCAGTACGGCTTGCGCCAGGGCGTCGATGCTCAGGTCCACCTGCTGCGGGGGCCGGTTCAGATCCAGCACGTGACGGTGCAGTACGACCTCGCCGTCGCCCACCGGTACGCGTACGACATCGGCACGACCGGACGCGTACACGAGGTGGCCGTCTGCGAGATCGAGGCGCACGCAGTACGCGAGCATCTGGTACGGGTCGTCGCGGTGGAAGCCTCGTTTGTACTTGGCGTCGACGACCGCGGCGGCCCGGCGCCCGCCGGTCGGCGCCGGTCGGCGCCGGAAGGCAGCGGATCAGGTCGGGTCTGAGGACGTGCTTGCGGGGTGGCGCGAGGAAGTGGTCACGGTCCCGGGTCCGGTACCTGCCGCCCGCCCTGCGGGTCAGCGCCTCTCCGAGCGCGCGGGTTTCGGCGAGGAGCTTCGCCGCGTCCTGGGACCGGCGGCCGTCCAGCCAGCGCTTTCAGAGTCCGGGAGCCGGGATCGTCCGGGTGTTCCCTGACCCGAAAACAGTCGCGGCACATGGGATGCAGAACACCGGTCATCAACGAGTTCGGAGACGGTTCCGCCACTGCGGAAATTCGGATTGAGGGAGATGCGAGGGTCAGGCCAGCGCACCTTGCGCGCACGCTCCTCGTCGAGATGCTGGGACCCCGAAGACGTCCGTCGTGGCCTGCGCTCCCCTTGCTGCTGTGACCGCCCCGCCGGCACCGTTGCCCGACGGCACCCCCTGGTCGCCGACGGCTCATCAGCCTACTGCCTGAACGCTGACCGGATCCGCGAAAGCCGGTGGTCGTCCACGGGCCCCACACGGCATGGTTCACTGCGGACATCCGCAGACCAGACGGGGAGAGCTCCATGGCCCATAAGATCGACGAGACATTTCTGGCACTACCCCTACGCGCCCTGGCCGACGCCGCGCTCGCGCGTGCGCGGGCGCTCGGGGCCGAGCACGCGGACTTCCGGTTCGAGCGGGTGCGCAGCGCCTCCTGGCGGCTGAGGGACGCCAGGCCCGCCGGCTCGTCGGACACCACCGACCTCGGGTACGCGGTCCGGGTCGTGCACGGCGGGACGTGGGGCTTCGCGTCGGGGGTGGAGCTGAGCCTCGACGCCGCCGCCAAGGTCGCCTCGCAGGCCGTTGCGATGGCGAAGCTCTCCGCGCAGGTGCTCCGGGCGGCCGGGTCGGACGAGCGCGTGGAGCTGGCGGGCGAGCCGGTGCACGCCGAGAAGACCTGGGTCTCGTCGTACGAGATCGATCCGTTCAGCGTGCCGGACGAGGAGAAGGCGGCCCTGCTGGCGGACTGGAGCGCGCGGCTGCTGGCGGCGGGCGGGGTCGACCACGTCGACGCCTCGTTGCTCACCGTGCACGAGAACAAGTTCTACGCGGACACCGCGGGAACCGTGACCACGCAGCAGCGGGTGCGGCTGCATCCGGAGCTGACCGCCGTGTCGGTGGACGACTCCAGCGGCGAGTTCGACTCGATGCGGACCATCGCCCCGCCGGCCGGGCGCGGCTGGGAGTACCTCACCGGCACCGGCTGGGACTGGGACGCCGAGCTGGAGCGGATCCCGGAGCTGCTGGCCGAGAAGATGCGCGCGCCGAGCGTCGAGGCCGGCCTGTACGACCTGGTCGTGGACCCGTCCAACCTGTGGCTGACCATCCACGAGTCGATCGGGCACGCCACCGAGCTGGACCGGGCGCTCGGCTACGAGGCCGCCTACGCGGGCACCTCCTTCGCCACCTTCGACCAGCTCGGCAAGCTGAAGTACGGCTCGGAGCTGATGAACGTCACCGGCGACCGCACCGCCGAGCACGGGCTGGCGACCATCGGGTACGACGACGAGGGCGTCGAGGCGCAGTCCTGGGACCTGGTGAAGGACGGCACGCTGGTCGGCTACCAGCTGGACCGGCGGATCGCCCGGCTGACCGGGTTCGAGCGGTCCAACGGGTGCGCGTACGCCGACTCCCCCGGGCACGTGCCGGTGCAGCGCATGGCCAACGTGTCGCTCCGGCCGGATCCGGCGGGGATGTCCACGGAGGACCTGATCGGGAGCGTCGACCGGGGCATCTACGTCGTCGGCGACCGGTCCTGGTCCATCGACATGCAGCGCTACAACTTCCAATTCACCGGGCAGCGCTTCTTCAGGATCGAGAACGGGCGGATCACCGGACAGCTGCGGGACGTCGCCTACCAGGCGACGACGACGGACTTCTGGGGCTCCATGGCGGCCGTCGGCGGCCCGCAGACCTACGTCCTGGGCGGCGCCTTCAACTGCGGCAAGGCCCAGCCGGGCCAGGTCGCCTCCGTGTCGCACGGCTGCCCCTCCGCCCTGTTCAAGGGCGTCAACATCCTCAATACCACGCAGGAGGCCGGCCGATGAGCGCCCGTACAGCACCCGGCTGGGGGTCCGGGGGTTACCCCCCGGGCAAGCACAGCCTCGACACCACGCAGGAGGCCGGCCGATGAGCGCCCGTACAGCACCCGGCTGGGGGTCCGGGGGTTACCCCCCGGGCAAGCACAGCCTCGACACCACGCAGGAGGCCGGCCGATGAGCGCCCGTACCGACAAGCCGCACGAGGTCGTCGAGCGCGCTCTCGAGCTGTCCCGGGCCGACGGCTGCGTCGTGATCGCCGACGAGCACTCGACGGCCAACCTGCGCTGGGCGGGCAACGCGCTGACGACGAACGGCGTCACGCGCGGCCGTACGCTCACGGTGATCGCGACCGTGGACGGCCAGGAAGGTACCGCCTCCGGCGTGGTGTCGCGGTCCGCGGTGACCGCCGACGAACTGGAGCCGCTGGTGCGCGCCGCCGAGGCCGCCGCGCGGGGCGCCGGGCCCGCCGAGGACGCGCAGCCGCTGGTCACGGGCGTGCCGGAGTCCCCGGACTTCACGGACGCGCCCGCCGAGACCTCCTCCGCCGTGTTCGCGGACTTCGCGCCGGCGCTCGGCGAGGCGTTCGCACGCGCGCGGGGGGGCGGGCGGGAGCTGTACGGCTTCGCCAACCACGAGCTGGTGTCGACGTACCTGGGGACGTCGACGGGCCTGCGCCTGCGACACGACCAGCCCAACGGCACGCTGGAGGTCAACGCCAAGTCCCCGGACCGTACCCGCTCGGCGTGGGCGGGACGCTCCACGCGGGACTTCAAGGACGTCGATCCGGGGGCGATGGACGCCGAGCTGGCCGTGCGGCTCGGCTGGGCGGAGCGGCGGATCGCGCTGCCCGCGGGCCGCTACGAGACGCTGCTGCCGCCGACCGCCGTGGCCGACCTGCTGATCTACCAGCTGTGGTCGGCGTCCGGCCGGGACGCGGCGGAGGGGCGGACGGTGTTCTCGAAGCCGGGCGGCGGCACCCGCGTCGGCGACCGGCTGACCGAGCTGCCGCTGACCCTGCGCAGCGACCCGGACGAGCCGGGTCTGGAGTGCTCGCCGTTCGTGATCGCGCACTCCTCCGGGGGCGACCAGTCGGTGTTCGACAACGGGCTGCCGGTCCGGGACACCGAGTGGGTCGGCGACGGGCGGCTCAAGAACCTGACGACCACCCGGCACAGCGCCGAACTGACCGGGCTGCCGGTGGCCCCGGCGCTCGGCAACCTCATCCTGGACGGCGGCGAGGACCGCTCCCCGGAGGAGATGGTCGCGGCCACGGAGCGGGGGCTGCTGCTGACCTGCCTGTGGTACATCCGCGAGGTCGATCCGGCGACGCTGCTGCTGACCGGGCTGACCCGGGACGGCGTCTACCTCGTGGAGAACGGCGAGGTGACCGGCGAGGTGAACAACTTCCGGTTCAACGAGTCGCCGGTGGACCTGCTGGGCCGGGCCGTGGAGGCCGGGCGCACGGAGAAGACGCTGCCGCGGGAGTGGAGCGACTGGTTCACCAGGGCCGCGATGCCCGCGCTGCGAGTGCCCGACTTCAATATGAGCTCTGTCAGCCAGGGCGTATAACCTCGTACCTGATTACGAGCCCACCCGAGGAGATCGAGAACCGTGACGGACATCGTCGACGAGCTGAAGTGGCGGGGGCTGTTCGCCCTGTCCACTGACGAGGACGCTTTGCGCAAGGCGCTCGCGGACGGTCCCGTCACGTTCTATTGCGGTTTCGACCCGACCGCGCCTTCGCTGCACGTGGGGCACCTGGTGCAGGTGCTCACCGTGCGCCGGCTCCAGCAGGCGGGGCACCGGCCGCTGGCGCTGGTCGGCGGCGCCACCGGGCTGATCGGCGACCCGCGCCCGACCGCGGAGCGCACGCTGAACGACCCGGAGACGGTCGCGGGCTGGGTGGAGAAGCTGCGCCGCCAGATCGAGCCGTTCCTGTCCTTCGAGGGCGAGAACGCGGCCGTCATGGTCAACAACCTCGACTGGACCGAGGGTCTCTCCGCGATCGAGTTCCTGCGGGACATCGGCAAGCACTTCCGCGTCAACAAGATGCTGACCAAGGACTCCGTGGCCCGGCGCCTGGAGTCGGACCAGGGCATCAGCTACACGGAGTTCAGCTACCAGATCCTGCAGGGCATGGACTTCCTGCAGCTGTACCGCCGGTACGGCTGCACGCTCCAGCAGGGCGGCAGCGACCAGTGGGGCAACCTCACGGCCGGCCTGGACCTGATCCACCGGCTGGAGCCGCACGCCGCCGTGCACGCCCTGGCGACCCCGCTGATGACCAAGGCGGACGGCACCAAGTTCGGCAAGACCGAGGGCGGCGCGGTCTGGCTCGACCCGGAGATGACGACGCCGTACGCGTTCTACCAGTTCTGGCTGAACGTGGACGACCGGGACATCTCGGCGTACCTGCGCATCCTGTCCTTCAGGTCCCGCGCGGAGCTGGAGGAGCTGGAGAAGCAGACCGAGGAGCGTCCGCAGGCCCGGGCCGCGCAGCGCGCGCTGGCCGAGGAGCTGACGACGCTGGTGCACGGCGCCGAGCAGACGGCGGCCGTGATCGCCGCCTCCAAGGCGCTCTTCGGTCAGGGCGACCTGTCCGAGCTGGACGACCGGACGCTGGCGGCGGCGCTGTCCGAGGTGCCGCACATCCAGGTCGCCGGGCTCGGCCCGGTGGTCGACCTGTTCGCCGAGGTCGGTCTGGTGGCCAGCAAGTCGGCCGCGCGGCGCACGGTCAAGGAGGGCGGTGCCTACGTGAACAACGCGAAGATCACCGCGGAGGACGCCGTTCCGGCGAAGGAGGATCTGCTGCACGGGCGCTGGCTGGTGCTGCGGCGGGGGAAGAAGAACCTGGCGGCGGTCGAGGTCACGGGCGCGTGAGTCCCACCAGCGCCTGAGCCGCGCCGGAGGGCGGTTCCCCGCGGGGGGCCGCCCTCCGGCGCATCCGGTCAGACCCGCTGCTCCCGCTTCCGGTTGCCCCACAGCGCCATGTACGCCATGTCACCGACGGCGACGATGATGATCGCGGCGACCAGCTGGAAGAGGTGCCGGGTCCAGTCGATGCCCGGGGTCGCCGCGACGCCGAGCGCGCGGGCGATCGCGTTGCCCACGACGGCGCCGAGGATGCCGAAGATGGTGGTCAGCCAGAGCGGGCTGTGCTGCTTCCCCGGGATGACCGCCTTCGCGATCAGACCGAGCACGAATCCGACGATGATCGCCCACAACCAGCCCATGGCTGCCTCCTCGTACGGCCCGACGTGAGCACTGGATCCATCCTCCGCGTGTCCGCCGTACGACGCACGTCAGGTACGGCCGGGAGGGGTACCGCCCTACGTGTGCCGGCGCAGGACGTTCGGCCGGGAGGCGGGGTGCCCCGGTCTCGAACGGTGCGCAGCCGCGGCGTACCGTGGAGACCGGGGGAGAGGCCGATGCGGGCGCCGACGCGGGCGGATGGTGGAATGTGATGCGGAAGCAGCATGGTGGCGGCAACGTCCAGGTGTTCCGGATCACCGGAGCCCGGACGGGCCTGGCGGAGGACGTGCGTGGCCGGCAGCGCCGGTACGTCATCTCCATGACGATCCGCACGGCCGCGGTGATCCTCGCCGCCACCCTCTGGAACGTGGAACGGTACGTGGCGGTCGTGGCGCTGGTGCTCGGGGCGGTGCTGCCCTACATCGCCGTGGTGGTCGCCAACGCGGGGCGTGAGCGGGCGCCGGGGCTGCCGTCGACATTCGTGGCCGCGCCGGTGCGGCCGATGATCTCGTCGCCCCGAGCCGACGACACGCAGGCGGAATCCGCTCCGGAGGACGCGCCGGAGGAGCCCCCGGCGGGGGTACGCGGTGACCGGCCGGACCCCGCGTGACCATCAGTGATGGCCGGCGGGCGGTCCTGGGCGCGGCGCGAAGCTCAAGAAAAGCTCAGATCAATCATGCTGTTCCGGTGCCGGGCGGCGGGCTACCCGTGACATACTTCGTACGCGCTCCGCATCCCCCGTCGGAGCGACGGACCGACGCCGGGCAGCTCCCCCCGTGGCTGCTCGGCGTCGCCTTTTGTCTGCCGTGGGTGAGAACGAAGCCGTGACTGACGAGACTCCCATCTGCTCCGCCAAGGGCTGCCGTGCCGACGCCGTGTGGGTGCTGGCGTGGAACAACCCGAAGATCCACACGCCGGAGCGGCGCAAGACGTGGCTGGCGTGCGAGGAGCACCGCGAGCACCTGGCGCAGTTCCTCGGGGTGCGCGGGTTCCTGAAGGACGTCGTCCTGCTCACCGACTGGGAGCAGCCGGCCGGGCAGGCCTGACCGGTCAGCCGCCGATCGCCGACATCGGCCGGTCCGGCTGGACGAACGACGGGTCGTCCAGGCCGGCGCCCGCCTTCTTGCCCCACATGGCCAGGCGCCAGACGCGGGCGATCTCCTCGTCGGGGGCGCCGGAACGCAGGGCGGCGCGGAGATCCGTCTCCTCGGTGGCGAAGAGGCAGGTGCGTATCTGGCCGTCGGCGGTGAGGCGGGTGCGGTCACAGGCCGCGCAGAACGGGCGGGTGACGGAGGCGATGACGCCGACACGGTGCGGGCCGCCGTCGACCAGCCAGCGTTCGGCCGGGGCCGAGCCGCGTTCCCCTTCGCCCTCGGGGGTCAGCTCGAAGCGGGTGCGCAGCGAGGCCAGGATGTCGCCCGCGGTGACCATGCCCTCGCGCTTCCAGCCGTGCTGGGCGTCCAGGGGCATCTGCTCGATGAAGCGCAGCTCGTAGTCGTGCTCCACGGCCCAGGCCAGCAGGTCCGGGGCCTCGTCGTCGTTGAGGTCCGGCATCAGGACCGTGTTGACCTTCACCGGGGTCAGTCCGGCCTCGCGGGCGGCCCGGAGGCCCTCGAGGACGTCCTGGTGGCGGTCCCGGCGGGTGAGCCGCTTGAACACGTCCGGGCGGAGGGTGTCGAGGGAGACGTTGACCCGGTCGAGGCCGGCGGTCTTCAGGGCGGCCGCGGTGCGCCTGAGGCCGATGCCGTTGGTGGTGAGGGACGTCTGGGGGCGGGGCTCCAGGGCCGCGACGCGCTCGACGACGCCGACGAGGCCGGGACGCAGCAGGGGCTCACCGCCGGTGAAGCGGACCTCGGTGATGCCGAGGGAGGTGACCGCGATGCCGATCAGGCGGACGATCTCGTCGTCCGTGAGCAGGTCGGGCTTGGCCAGCCACTGCAGGCCCTCCTCGGGCATGCAGTACGTGCAGCGCAGGTTGCAGCGGTCGGTCAGCGAGACCCTCAGGTCGGTGGCCACCCGGCTGTAGGTGTCGATGAGCACGTGGGCCGCCTCCCCTGGTTCTTTGCGGTCACTCGTCCGCCGTCACCTGTGAGCCTACGCGACACCACTGACAGAGACACAGGGCCCGTCCCACCACGCGGACGCGGCCGCGCCGCAGGACCCCGTGGGCCCCGCGACGCGGCCGCTCGTACACAGCTCGGTGCTCGGTACTCGGTACTCGGTGCGAAGTGCTGAGTGCCCGGTGTGCTGAGTGCTGAGTGCCCGGTGTGCTGAGTGCTGAGTGCCCGGTGCTCAGTGCGCCCCGGTCCCGGTCAGGGACCGCACCTCCAGCTCCGCGTACTTGCCGGCGTCGGGCGCCTCCTTCGACAGGAGGGTGCCGACGACGCCCAGCAGGAAGCCGACCGGGATCGAGATGATGCCCGGGTTCTCCAGCGGGAACCAGTGGAAGTCGACGTCGGGGAACATCGATGTCGCCTTGCCGGAGACCACGGGGGAGAACAGCACCAGGCCGACCGCGGTGACCAGGCCGCCGTAGATCGACCACAGCGCGCCCGAGGTGGTGAACCGCTTCCAGAACAGGCTGTACAGGATGGTCGGCAGGTTGGCGGAGGCGGCGACCGCGAAGGCCAGGGCGACCAGGCCGGCCACGTTCAGGTCGCGGGAGAGGGCGCCCAGCAGGATCGAGACGGCGCCGATGCCGACCGTGGCGTAGCGAGCCGCGTTGATCTCCTGTTTCTCGGTGGCCTGGCCCTTCTTGATGACGTTGGCGTAGATGTCGTGGGCGAAGGAGGAGGACGAGGCCAGGGTGAGACCCGCGACGACCGCGAGGATCGTGGCGAAGGCGACCGCGGAGATGGTGGCGAGCAGGACGGCGCCCCAGCTGGAGTCCACCCCGCCGAGGTGGAGGGCCAGCAGGGGTGCCGCGGTGTTCCCCGCCTTGTTGGAGGCGATGATCTCGTCCGGTTTGATCAGCGCGGCCGCGCCGAAGCCGAGGGCGAGGGTCATCAGGTAGAAGGCGCCGATCAGGCCGATCGCCCAGATGACCGACTTGCGGGCCGCCTTGGCGGTGGGAACGGTGTAGAAGCGGATCAGGATGTGCGGCAGCCCCGCCGTGCCGAGGACGAGGGCGATGCCCAGGGAGATGAAGTCCAGCTTGGTGGTGCCCGTGGCGCCGTACTTCAGGCCGGGCTCCAGGAAGGCGGAGCCCTTGCCGCTGTTGTCGGCGGCCTCGCCCAGCAGGTCGGAGATGTTGAAGTGGAACTTCAGCAGGACCAGGAAGGTCAGCAGCAGGGCGCCCGCGATCAGCAGCACGGCCTTGACCATCTGGACCCAGGTGGTGCCCTTCATGCCGCCGATGGTGACGTAGACGATCATCAGGACGCCGACCAGCGCCACGATGCCGATCTTGCCGCCGTCGCTGGTGATGCCGAGCAGCAGGGAGACCAGGACACCGGCGCCGGCCATCTGGGCCAGCAGGTAGAAGATCGACACGACGATGGTGGAGGTGCCGGCCGCCGTGCGGACGGGGCGCTGGCGCATGCGGTACGCCAGTACGTCGCCCATGGTGTAGCGCCCGGAGTTGCGCAGCGGCTCGGCGACCAGGAGCAGGGCGACCAGCCAGGCGACCAGGAAGCCGATGGAGTACAGGAAGCCGTCGTAGCCGAAGAGGGCGATGGCGCCCGCGATGCCGAGGAAGGACGCGGCGGACATGTAGTCGCCGGAGACGGCCAGGCCGTTCTGGAAGCCGGTGAACTGCCGTCCGCCGGCGTAGAAGTCGGCGGCGTCCTTGGTCTGGCGGCCGGCCCAGACGGTGATGACGAGGGTCGCGACGACGAAGACCGAGAACAGGGTGATGATCAGGGGCCGGTGCTCACTCGCCTCGCCGGCGGCCAGCACGCTCTGCTGCGCGATGTTCATGCGCCGCCCTCCATCCGGGACTTGATGGCCTCCGCCTTGGGGTCGAGGTGGGTGGCGGCGCGCCGCGCGTACCACCAGGCGATCAGGAACGTGGTGAGGAACTGGGCGAGGCCCAGCACGAGGGCGACGTTGACGTTGCCGGCCACCTTGGTGCCCATGAAGTCGCCCGCGTAGTTGGAGAGGAGGACGTACACCAGGTACCAGACGATGAAGGCGACGGTCAGCGGGAACGCGAAGGAGCGGTGGGAGCGGCGCAGCTCACCGAACTCCGCGCTCTCCTGCACCGCGGCGAACTCCTCTGCGGAGGGAAGCCGGGGGTGGGTCTTCGAGGGGGGCGGTGTCTCGGTGGCCACAAAGTCTCCTCGTGTCGCGGGCGGTTGGCGAAGGGGGCCCGATCCTGCCCGGGCTCCCCGTCGAAGGTCCACGGAGCCGCGGGAGGACCGGTTCAAGTCCGACGAGTTCTTTCGGAAGTCGTCGGCCGTGGTCATTGCTGGCCGGTGAGACGGGGAGATAGCTTCGCCCTGCACCACTAGTCATGCACCTGCTAGTCACGTACCTGCCCGGGCAGCACCTGTGCCTCGGGCCGGTTTCGTTTCCGGATGACCTCGGATGATGTGGAGACCCCATGCCTCATCTGCGCTCCAGACGCCGGCTCGCCCTCGCCGTACCCGTCGTGCTGTCGCTGACCGCGTCGCTCGGCTTCCTCCCGTCGGTGGCGTCGGCGGCCCCGCCGACGGCTCGGGCGGCACGCGCGGCGGACGGCCCCACCCTCGCGTACCTCGTCAACACGGGGACCGACCGCGCCACCGTCGCGTCGGTACGGAAGGCCATCGCGGCGGCCGGCGGCTCCGTCGTGGTGACGTACGACAGGATCGGCGTGTTCGTCGTCCACTCCGCGAACCCGGACTTCGGCAGGCGGATCCGCGCGGTGCGCGGAGTGCAGTCGGCGGGCGCCTCGCGGACCGCGCCGCTCGGCGCGGCGGGGACGACGGACGAGGGCGCGGTGCAGGTCCTGTCCAGGGCCGAGGCGGCGAAGCTCACGAAGAGCGCGGCGGCGGGCCAGGAGCCCCTGGAGGCCGACCAGTGGGACCTGCGGGCCATCGGCGCCGACAAGGCCGCGCGGATCGACCCCGGCAGCAGGCGGGTGACCGTCGGTGTCATCGACACCGGTGTCGACGACACCCATCCGGACATCGCGCCGAACTTCTCCGCCTCCCAGTCCGCGAACTGCGTAAGCGGCAAGGCGGACACCACGTACGGCGCCTGGCGGCCGGTGGACGCCGACCACTACCACGGCACGCATGTCGCGGGTGAGATAGCCGCGGCCCGCAACGGCATCGGCGTGGCGGGCGTGGCCCCGGGTGTGAAGGTCGCGAGCATCACCGTCGCCCAGCCGGACGCGAACCAGCTGTTCTACCCCGAAAGCGTGGTCTGCGCGTTCGTGTTCGCCGCCGATCACGGCATCGAGGTCACGAACAACAGCTACTACGTGGATCCGTGGCAGTACAACTGCATGGACGACCCCGATCAACGTGCCATCGTCGACGCGGTCGACAGGGCCCAGCTGTACGCCCAGCGCAAGGGCACGCTCAATGTGGCCGCCGCGGGCAACTCAGGCGACGACCTCGACTCGGACGCCCTCGTCGACGCCTCGAGCCCGGACGACTCGACCCCCACGACCCGGACGGTCGACCCGCACGAGTGCTTCGACGTGCCGACCCAGTTGCCCGGCGTGGTCACGGTGAGCGCGACCGGTGTCACGGGGGCCAAGTCGTACTACTCCAGCTACGGCAAGGGGGTCGTCGACGTGGCGGCCCCCGGCGGCGACAAGTTCCGGATCCCGGACACTCCGTCCAGGAACGGCCGCATCCTGTCGACCCTGCCGAACGACCAGTACGGCTTCCTCCAGGGCACCTCGATGGCCTCCCCGCACGTGGCCGCCGTGGCCGCGCTGCTGAAGTCCGCCCACCCGCACGCCACTCCGGCGCAGCTGCGGGCGCTGCTCAAGGCGGAGGCGGACAACCCCGGCTGCCCGAGCGCCCCGTACGACGGGGACGGCGACGGGGTCGTGGACGCGACCTGCGTGGGCGGCAAGCGCGTCAACGGCTTCTACGGGTTCGGCATCGTCAACGCGCTGCGCGCGGTCAAGTAGCCCCGGCACCGACGAACTGGAGAGACACGACACATGACAGCGTCCCACCGGCGCCACCCCCGCGCCCTCGCGCTTCCGCTCGGGACGGCGATGGCGACGGCCCTCGCCTTCCTTCCGAACGCCACGGCCACGGCGGCCCCGGCCGCACCGGCCGCACCGGCCGCCGCCACCAAGGCGGACGCGCCCTCACTCAGCTACGTGGTCAACGTCCGCCCGGGGCAGGCCGCTTCCGCGCGCGTGGAGAAGGCCATCGGCGAGGCCGGCGGCTCGGTCGTGATCGCCTACGACCGGATCGGCGTGATCGTCGTCCACTCGTCGAACCCCGGCTTCGCGGCGGCCGTCCGCACGGTGCGCGGCGTCGACTCCGCCGGTGCCACCCGCACCGCGCCGCTGCCCGCCCAGTCGACCACCGACGTCGGGACGCCGAAGGTGCTGAGCGACGAGCAGGTCGCCGACGCGCGGGCGGCCGACGGGCAGGACCCGCTGGAGCCACTGCAGTGGGACCTGCCGGCCATCAAGGCGGACAAGGCGCACGAGAAGAGCCTCGGCAGCCGGAAGGTCACCGTCGCCGTCATCGACACCGGGGTCGACGACACCCACCCCGACATCGCGCCCAACTTCGACCGTGCCGCCTCCGCCAACTGCGTCTCCGGCAAGCCGGACACCACCGACGGGGCCTGGCGGCCCAGCGCGAGCGAGAGCCCGCACGGCACGCACGTGGCCGGTGAGATCGCGGGCGCGAAGAACGGCGTCGGCATCACGGGCGTGGCGCCGGGCGTGCGGGTCGCGGGCATCAAGGTCGGCAATCCGGACGGCTACTTCTACACCGAAGCCGTGGTCTGCGGCTTCGTGTGGGCGGCCGAGCACGGCGTGGACGTGACCAACAACAGCTATTACACCGACCCGTGGTACTTCAACTGCACCACCGACCCGGACCAGAAGGCACTGGTGGACGCGGTCACCCGGGCCTCCCGGTACGCGGAGCGCAAGGGCGCGGTCAACGTCGCCGCGGCGGGCAACGAGAGCTACGACCTCGCCGCCGACTCGATCACCGACCCGGTCTCGCCCAACGACTCCACGCCGTCCGACCGGGTGATCGACCCGCGCACGTGCTACGACATCCCCACCCAGCTGCCGGGTGTCGTCACGGTCGCGGCGACCGGCGCGAAGGGGCTCAAGTCCTCCTTCTCCAACTACGGGCTGGGCGTGATCGACGTAGCCGCCCCGGGTGGCGACTCGACGGCGTACCAGAAGCCGGAGCCCCCGGCCACCAGCGGCCTCATCCTCGGCCCGCTGCCCGGCGGCAAGTGGGGTTACATGGCGGGCACGTCGATGGCGACCCCGCACGTCGCCGGTGTCGCCGCATTGATCAAGTCAACCCACCCGCACGCCTCCCCCGCCCTGGTGAAGGCGCTGCTGTACGCCGAGGCCGACGCCACGCCCTGCACGGACCCGTACGACATCAACGGGGACGGCAAGGTCGACGCGGTCTGCGAGGGCTCGAAGAACCACAACGGTTTCTACGGCTGGGGCACGGCGGACGCGCTGGCCGCGGTGACCAGGTAGGACCTCGGCCCGGGTGAGCGGGCCGGGCCGGGGCGTCGGACCCGGCCCGGCCCGCTCACCGCCCTCCGATGTTGATCGGATCAATACTGCATAGTGCAGTCATGACAGGAATCAACTGGGCATGGGAGGCGGTCGGCGGCGACCCCGCCCTGCTCCCGCGCGTCTCGACCGTCGTACGCCGGGGAACCCTCGAGGCGAAGCTGCCCGTGCGGGAGCTGGCCCGCGCCTGCGTGGGGGCCTGCGCGCTGGCCGCCGCCGAGCTGGGGACGCGGCGGGGCGGGCCGGCCGAGGTGCCGGAGGTCCGGGTGGACGACGGGGCGGTGGCCGCCGCCTTCCACAGCGAGCGGCTGCTGACGGTCGACGGGCGGGCACCGGTCGTCTTCGCGCCGCTGTCGAGGTTCTGGCGCACGGCCGACGGATGGGTGCGCACGCACGCCAACTACCCCCATCACCGGACACGGTTGCTGGGTGCGCTGGGGCTGCCGGAGGGCGCGTCGATGGCGGCGGTGGCCGAGCGGCTCGCCGAGCGGCCCGCGCGCGAGGTCGAGGAGACGGTGTACGCGGCCGGGGGCCTCGCGGTCGCGCTCCGTACGCCCGAGGAGTGGGCCGGGCACGAGCAGGCCGCCGCCGTGGCCGCACGGCCGCTCGTCGAGCGGGGACGGCTGGGCTCGGCACGCGCGCGCGTACTGCCGCCGCCCGCGTGCTCCTCCCCCCTGCTGCCCGCCGCCGGCCTGCGTGTCCTGGACCTCACCCGGGTCCTGGCGGGCCCGGTCGCCACCCGCACGCTCGCCCTGCTGGGCGCGCAGGTGCTGCGCGTGGACCCGCCGCAGCTGCCGGAGCTGCCCGACCAGCACGCCGACACGGGCTTCGGGAAGCGGTCGGCGACCCTGGACCTGGCCGTGGACCGGCAGGCCTTCGAGGAACTGCTGGCGGCGGCGGACGTGGTGGTCACCGGCTACCGGCCGGGCGCACTGGACCGGTTCGGCCTCTCCCCCGAGGCGCTGGCCGAGCGGCGGCCCGGGCTGATCGTGGCGCAGGTGTCGGCCTGGGGCGCGTACGGGCCGTGGCGCGGGCGGCGGGGCTTCGACAGCCTGGTACAGGTCGCCACCGGCATCGCGGCCGTCGAGGGTTCGGCCGGCCGGCCCGGTGCGCTGCCCGCGCAGGCGCTCGACCACGGCACCGGCTATCTGCTGGCCGCCGCCGTCCTGCGGGCCCTGACCGAGCGGTCCTACGACGGCGGTGGCCGCTTCGTCCGGCTAGCGCTCGCCCGGACCGCACGCCGGCTGACCGACGGGCTCCAGCGGGACGCCGACGGCGGGCTTGCGTACGACGGACCCGACGCGTGGCTGACCGAGACGGACAGCCGCCTCGGACGGCTGCGACACGCACGCCCGGCCGTCTCCTTCACAGGCGCCCCCGCCGACTGGCAACGACCCCCGGCACCCTGGGGAACCGACCCGGCCCACTGGGCCTGACCCGGCCGGCCGGCGGTGGCCCGCGCGCGGCGGGCTGCCTACACGCCCACCGCGCCCAGCAGCGCTCCCGCCGCGTACGTCACCCCCATCGCCAGCGCCCCGCCCGCCACGTTCCGCAGTACCGCCCGGCCCGGAGCGGCGGCGCCCAGGCGGGCGCTGGTGTAGCCGGTGACGACGAGGGCGGCCAGCACGGAGACCACGGTCACCACGAGCCGCAGGCCGGCCGGCGGGAGGACGATCGCCAGCAGCGGCAGCAGGGCGCCCACGGTGAACGCCAGGAAGCTCGCCCAGGCCGCGTGCCACGGGTTGGTCAGCGCCTCCGGGTCGATGCCCAGCTCCACACGCGCGTGGGCCCTCAGGGCGTCCCGCGCGGTGAGCTGCTCCGCCGCCTCCCGCGCCACCTCCCGGGACAGCCCGCGCTCCCGCAGCAGCTCGGTCAGCTCCACCAGCTCGGCCGCGGGCTGCTCCGTCAGCTCCTGTCTCTCCATCGCCAGGGCGGCCATCTCCGAGTCGCGCTGGGTCGACACCGACACGTACTCGCCCGCCGCCATCGACATCGACCCGGCCAGCAGCCCGGCCAGGCCCGCGGTGAGCAGGGCGGTGCGGGAGTCCGTGGCGCCGGCCACGCCGACGACGAGGCCCGCGGTGGACACGATGCCGTCGTTCGCGCCGAGGACGGCCGCCCGCAGCCAGTTCAGCCGTGAGCCCAGCGCGCCGCCGTGTGCCTCGTCATGGAGGGGTTCCGTCACACCAGGAGCATTCCACCCCGGCCGTCACCACACGCGTACCGACGCTCCCCGCGCGAACACCGGGCTGGTCGCGTCCGCGGGCGGTTCGAGGAGCGGCTCGGCGAGCTCGGCGACCGTCGGGCCGGCCTTCGCCGCGATCGGGTCCAGGAAGCCGAGGTCGAAGCCGTACACGCGGGCGGCGTTGCCCCCGAGCATGGCCGTGAGCTCGTCCCGGGGCACGCCCGCGTAGGCGAAACGCAGGGCTTGACGGGAGTGGGGATGGGTCCCCTCGTCGTGGGGGTAGTCGCTGCCCCACATGATCTTGTCGACGCCGATGCGGTCGCGCAGCGGCACCTCGTGCGGGCGCATGAAGCTGGCGCCGACGAAGCAGTTGTCGCGCCAGACTTCCGAAGGGGCCCCGCCCATGCCGGCGGCCAGACCCGCGCCGAACTTGGCCTCCGCCGTGGCCGCCTTGGCCGTGGCCGCCTTCGCCGCGGCGGCGACCAGGCGGCCGTGGTAGTAGTCCAGCATGTCGAGCACTCCGGGGATCCAGCCCGAGCCCTGCTCGGTCAGGACCAGCTTCAGCTCCGGGTGCCGGCGGAAGGCGCCGCCGAAGACGAGGTGCCACAGCGCGCGGTGGGAGAACCAGGTCGTCTCGACCATGAAGACCGCGCGGGCGGCCGGTTCGTCGCCGAGCGGCGGGGAGGCCGAGCCGGCGTGGTGGTTGACGGGCACGCCGAGTTCCGCGCAGACGGCCCAGATCGGGTCGTACACCGGCGAGTACAGCTCGGGCAGCCCGGAGCCCGGCGGTGTGCCCGGCAGCAGCACCCCGCCCTTCAGGCCCGCGCCGGCCGCCCACCGGATCTCCTTGACGGCTTCCCCGACGTCGTTCAGCAGGATCTGGCAGACGCCCGCACGGCGGCCCGGCGCGGCCGCGCAGAAGTCCGCCAGCCAGCGGTTGTGGGCGCGCAGCCCCGCCCACCGGCGGTCGAACTCCTCGGCGGTCGGGGTGGGCGCGCTCAGGGAGCCGGACGGGAAGAACGGCGGGACGGTGTTGGGGAACACCACCTCCGCGACGATCCCGTCCGCCGCCAGCTCGGCCAGGCGGAGGTCGGAGTCCCAGTTGCGGTCGGCGGAGTCGGCGAGCAGGTCCGCGTACGGGTTGACGTACGCGGCCGCCCAGGCGTCGAAGTCCTCGTGGTACCGCCGCTCCAGGTACGGCCGGTAGTCGAGGAGGTCGGCGCCCGCGTGGCAGTCGGCGGAGATCACCGTCAGGCGGTCCTCGTCCGAGGGGTTCACGGGGTCACTCCCAGGGCCGGGAAGTCGTGGCCGGTCAGCCAGTGGCGGCCCACCTCGCGCGAGCGCGCCCAGGACGCCTCGACGGCCGGCTGGTCGTCCGGCTGGCCGAGGTCGGCGGGGGTGGGGCCGATGCGCCGGGCGAGCGGGGTCAGCCGCTCCACGTCGAAGCCGAAGACCTCGGCCGCGGCGAGGCCCAGCATGCGGCGGGTCTCGGCCACCGGGATGTCGTGGAAGGTGCGGCGCAGCCACGCGCGCGTGTCGGGCCAGGTGCCCTCGGGGTGCGGGAAGTCGCTGCCCCACAGGATGTTGTCGACGCCGATCTCGTAGCGCTGGGCCAGCTCGCGGCGCTTGGTGTTGGTGGCGCAGACGAACACCTGCCGGTCGAGGTACGCGTGCGGCGGGCGCCCCAGTTCCCGGAAGGGGGAGAGCTTCTTGCCGCCGTGCGCGCCCAGGTAGAGGCGGTCCATGAACCACAGCAGGTTCGGCAGCCACCAGCAGCCCGACTCCGCCACCCCGAACCGCAGGCCGGGATGGCGTTCGAAGACCCCGGACCAGAGGAGGAACCACAGCGGCCGGGCGGGCCACCAGGTGACCTCGGAGACGTAGATCCCGAGGTGGTCGCCGTACTCGTGCCGCGGAGCCGCTCCGGAGTGCGTCAGCACCGGCATGCCGCACTCGGCGGCGGCCGCCCACACGGGGTCGTAACGGCGGTCGTGGTACGGCTCCTTGTCGACCCACATGGACGGGATCATGAGGGCGCCGAGCCCGGACTCCCTGGCGCGGTGGACCTCGGCGACCACCCGCTCGGCCGGGGCGGTGACGGGCAGCAGGGCGACACCGCAGTGCCGTTCGGGGTGCGCGGAGACGAAGTCGGCCAGCCAGCGGTTGTGCGCCCGCGCGCCCGCCATGCCCAGTTCGGGGTCCTGGTCTCCGGACAGGCCGAGGCCCACGCCGAAGGGGGCGGCCGTACGGCTGTCCACGGCGTCGGCGTCCGGGAAGACCACCTCGGCGGCCACCCCGTCCCCGTCGAGCTCCTTCAGGCGCTGCGCGGTGTCCCAGCCGCCGCGCAGGCCCTCCTCGTTGTCCTGGAACCACTTGTCCGCGAACGCCTCGTTGCGGATGCCGAGCCGGGTCATCTCCTCGCGGCGCCGGTCGCGGCCGGCGAGGAACTCGTCGAAGTCCCGGTGGAACCGGGCCTCCAGATAGGGCCGGTACTCCTCGGTGGGCAGCCCGGCGTGGCAGTCGGAGGAGATGATCAGGTACGGGTCCTGGTCGGTCACCGCGGTCCCCTCTTTCGTTGGCGGTCTCGGCGTCGGCAGGCGAGCGCGGCAGCAGTTCAGTCAAGGACGAATCGTTCGAGGTACGCCGGGTTCGTACGGTCGAGCATCGACGCGGCCCGGGCCCGGATCTGCGCGTCGCTGTGCTCGCTCGGCGGCAGCAGCCAGAAGCGGCCGGCGCGGATGCCGTCCACGACGAGGCCGGCGACCTCCTCGACGGGCGTGAAGCGGACCTCCTTGCCCGCCGCGCGCATCGCCGTCTCCCACTGGTCGAGGCTGCGGTACGGGGTCCTGCGGGGCCGTTGCTTGGCGTAGCGGGCGGGCCGGTTGCGGTGCGACTCCCACAGGCCGGTGCGCAGCATGTGCGGGCCGGGGAAGAGCACCGAGGCCCCCACGCGCGCGTGTTCCGCCTTCAGGTGGGCGTACAGGGACTCGGTCAGCGTGACGACGGCCGCCTTGGTGACGGCGTACACGGAGGCCGTGGGCAGCGGGGCGATGCCGCCGTCACCGGAGGAGGTGTTGACGACATGACCGGGCTCACCCGACTCGATCATCCGGGGCACGAACGCCTGGACGCCGTGGAAGACGCCCCACACGTTGACGGAGAACGCCCACTTCCAGTCGTTCGGGTCGTGCTCCCACATGCGGCCCTCGGCGCCCGAGCCGACCCCGGCGTTGTTGCACAGGACGTGTACGGCGCCGTACCTCTCGTACGCCGACTCGGCCAGTTCCACGACCTGTTCGCGGAGCGAGACGTCGACCACGCGCGCGTGCACGTCCGCGCCGTCCGCGCGCAGGCCGTCGGCGGCCTTGTCCAGGGCGGCCCCCTCGACGTCGGCGAGGACCACCTTCAGGCCCTCGGCCGCGAACCGCCGGGCCATGGCGAGGCCGATCCCGCTCGCGGCGCCGGTGACCACGGCCACTTGCCCTTCCCGCAGCCGCATCAGACGCTCCCTTCCGGGGGTGCGTCCAGGACCTGGCGCGGATCGTCGTACCGCTGGTGGACGTAGGGCAACAGCGCGCGCGGGTCGACCCGTTCGGCGACCCGGCCGCGCTGGTCGCTGGTCTTCTGCCCGAGGGTGATCTCCACGAGGCGCAGGACCGGCAGGTCGGCGACGGGGTCGTACCGGGACTCGCGCAGCACCACCTCTCCGGTGACCGCCTCCAGCGCGCGTACCCTCTCGTGGCGCACGCAGTGCACCAGCAGCGGGTCGCCGTCGAAGCCGGAACCGTCGACGGCGGGCAGGAACTTGAAGTAGAAGTCGGTCCTCCGCGCCGGCTCGGGCAGGGGCAGCGCGCCGCGCACCTCGCCGCGCACCTCGACGAAGGCGGTGCCGTGCCGGGCCATCGACGCCCGCACCACCGGGCCGTCCCGCTCGACGGTCACCTCGCCGAGCTTCTTGGGCTCCCCGAAGACCTCGCGGCCGCCGGTGAGGGCGCGCTCGTGGGTCATCGGCATCACCAGCGGATACCAGCCCTCGGTGTCGCCGTGGGCGGCGGCCACCGCGAACGAGCCCGCGCCGAGCGGATGTCCGGGCAGCTCGACGTTGCTGACGGTGACCCGGACCAGGGGGCGTCCGGTGGGCCCCAGCGGGGGTGGCAGCACCGCGGCCACCGCGTCCGGATCGGTCTCCCAGAGGGCCACCACGCCGGTGGACCAGATGTCGGGGAGCTTCGCGCTCGCGGTGCGCGCGGCCGTGACCTCCGCCTCGGTCCGTGCGCCGTACCGTACGCGTGCCATACGCCGTACCGCCCTTCCCTGGGCCGTCAACCGCCGGGCGGCAGCACGGTGGCACCGTGCGGCGAAGGTGTCCATAGCCACGCACCGGCAACGGCCGGGTGCGGCGACGTACCCAACCTCCGGGAGGGGACTGTCAGTCGCGGCCCGTATCCTCAGTGACCATGCTCGAAGACCGCACGACGGAAGCCTCCTCGCCCACCCGGTGGCCGGCCGCGTATCCCCACGGATACGCGGTCGTTGACGTGGAGACCACGGGCCTGGCCCGGGACGACCGGATCATCTCCGCGGCCGTCTACCGGCTGGACGCACGCGGTGAGGTCGAGGACCACTGGTACACGCTGGTCAACCCGGAGCGGGATCCGGGGCCCGTGTGGATCCACGGCCTGACGAGCGAGGTCCTCGAGGGCGCGCCGCTGTTCGCCGACATCGCCGAGGAGTTCGCCGCCCGGCTCGCGGACCGGGTGCTGGTCGCGCACAACGCCGTCTTCGACTGGCAGATGATCGCCCGGGAGTACGCGCGCGCGGAGCGCGAGGCCCCGGTGCGGCAGCGGCTGTGCACGATCGCGCTGTCGAAGGAACTCGGCCTGCCGCTGCCGAACCACAAGCTGGAGTCGCTGGCGGCCCACTTCGGCGTCGTGCAGCGGCGCGCGCACCACGCGCTGGACGACGCGCGTGTGCTCGCCGAGGCGTTCCGGCCCAGTCTGCGGGCCGCCGCGCAGGGCGGGGTGCGGCTGCCGCTGCTGGAGTGCCGGCCGCTGACCGAGTGGCAGGACCGGCCCGCGCCCCGGATCGGCCGCCAGGCCGGCGGCGGGGGGTACGGCGGTTACCGCCCCGGCACCTGGCGTCCGGCCCGCAAGCGGCCCGCGTGCCCCTACCCCAACCCGGGGCGGTACGAAGAAGGCGAACGCCTCAAGCAGGGCATGCGGGTGGCGTTCTCCGGGGACACGTCGGTCGAGCGCGAGCTGCTGGAGGACCGGGCGACCGAGGCGGGGCTGCACGTCGCGACCAGCCTGTCCCGGCTGACCAGTCTCCTCGTGACCAACGACCCCGGCTCGGGCACGTCGAAGGCGGTCAAGGCGCGGCAGTACGGGACACCGGTGGTGGACGAGGCGGCGTTCGGGCAGCTTCTCGCCGATGTGGAGCCCGCGTCGGAGGAGTGACCGCGCGGCGGACCACACGAAAGGGTGACCGCACGAAGCGGAGACCGCACGAAGGGGTGACCTGACGAAGGGGTGACCGCACGAAGCGGTGATCACACGAAGGAGTGGTCGCACGGACGGGTGACCGTACGGACGGGTGACCGTACGGACGGGTGATTGCCGCGCGACTCGCCCGGCGGCGGCTCGCCCGGGCGGCGACGACGGCTCACCCTGAGGCGCATGGCGAGATGTGAAGTCTGCGGCAATGACTACGGTATGACCTTCGAGGTGCACGCCCAGGGCGCTGTGCACGTCTTCGACTGCTTCTCCTGCGCGATCCACCGCATGGCGCCGCTGTGCGAACACTGCCGGGTGCAGATCATCGGCCAGGGTGTCGAGGCCGACGGTCACTTCTACTGCGGCGCCCACTGCGCGCGCTCGGAGGGGAAGGTGGGCATCGTCGACAACGTGTGACCCGGTACCCGCGCGTTCGCACCCCTCGACCGAGTTGTACGGTCGTGGGGTGCACCGCTACCGCTTCCTGCTGACCCGCCAGTGGGTGATCCTCACCCTGGTGGCCCTGCTGCTGATCCCCACCATGATCTGGCTGGGTTTCTGGCAGCAGCACCGGTACGAGATGCGCAGTACCCGCAACCAGCTGGTCGCCGAGGCGCTGGCGGCCCGTCCGGTGCCCGTGGAACGGCTGACCTCCCCGGGGCACGCCGTCACCCGCACCGAGAAGTACCACAGGGTCACCGCGACCGGCACCTTCGACACCGCGCACGAAGTGGTCGTCCGGCGTCGTGTGAACGCCGACGACGAGGTCGGCTTCCACGTGCTGACGCCGCTCGTGCTGGCGGACGGCAAGGTGCTGCTGGTCAACCGCGGCTGGATCCCGGCGGACGGAGCCCAGACCGCCTTCCCGAAGATCCCCGCACCGCCCGCGGGCCGGGTCACCGTCACCGGGCGGCTGATGGCCGACGAGACGACGGCGGCCAGCGGCATCAAGGAGGTCGAGGGGCTGCCGGACCGGCAGATCATGCTGATCAACAGCGAGCAGCAGGCCCGGCGGCTGAACGCCCGGGTGCTCGGCGGCTACATCCAGCAGACCGCTCCGGAGCCCAGGGGCGACACGCCCGAGCTGCTCTCCGACCCCGGCAAGGAAGACGCGCCGCTGAACTACGCGTACATGATCCAGTGGTGGCTGTTCGCCGCGGGCGTCCCGTACGGCTGGTTCGTCCTGGTCCGCCGCGAGCAGCGGTCCCGGGCGGAGGCGGACGGGCAACCGAGCGAGGAGCCGGCGACCGCCGCGGTGTGAGCACCGCCGCCGGCCCGTCGGGGAGCGGTCCCACCGCCGCGCGCGGTCACCTTCCCGGACCAGCCGGCTGATTGTGGCCGCGGCCCACCGGGAATCCCGAAACCCGTGCATCCGCGCATCGAGGACTACGCCCTCATCGGCGACGAGCAGACCGCGGCCCTGATCGGCCGGGACGGCTCCGTCGACTGGCTGTGCCTGCCCCGCTTCGACTCCGCCGCCTGCTTCGCCAGGCTGCTGGGCGACGAGGAGCACGGTCACTGGAGGATCGCCCCCGCCGGGGCCGGCCCCTGCACCCGCCGCGCCTACCGCCGCGACACCCTCGTCCTCGACACCGAGTGGGACACCCCGCAGGGCTCGGTCCGGGTCACGGACCTGATGCCGCAGCGCGACCGCGCGCCCGACCTCGTACGCGTCGTCGAGGGCCTCTCCGGCCGGGTCACCGTCCGCAGCACCCTGCGCCTGCGCTTCGACTACGGCTCGGTCGTGCCGTGGATGCGCCGGTCCGACGGCCACCGGGTCGCCGTCGCGGGGCCGGACTCGGTGTGGCTGCGCAGCGAACCGGCGGTGCGCACCTGGGGCGAGGACTTCGGCACGCACTCGGAGTTCACCGTCACGGCGGGCGAGCGGGTCGCGTTCGTGCTCACCTGGCACCCCTCGCACCAGCCGCGCCCGCCCCTCATCGACCCGTACGGCTCCCTGCGGGACAGTGTCCGGGACTGGCGGCGCTGGGCTTCCCGCTGCCGCTACCGGGGGCCGTACCGGGACGCGGTCGTCCGCTCCCTGATCACCCTCAAGGCCCTCACCTACGCGCCGACCGGAGGCATCGTCGCCGCGGCCACCACCTCGCTCCCGGAGGAACCGGGGGGCGTGCGCAACTGGGACTACCGCTACTGCTGGCTGCGCGACTCCACCCTCACCCTCGGCGCCCTGCTGGCCGTGGGCTACCACGAGGAGGCGGAGGCCTGGCGCGACTGGCTGGTGCGCGCGGTCGCGGGCGACCCGGCGGACCTGCAGATCATGTACGGCCTCGCCGGTGAGCGCCGGCTGCCCGAGTTCGAACTGCCCTGGCTGCCCGGGTTCGCCGGTTCGGCGCCCGTACGGATCGGCAACGAAGCCGTCAGGCAGCTCCAGCTGGACGTGTACGGCGAGGTCATGGACTCGCTGTCGCTGGCCCGGCACGCGGGCCTGCCGCCGGAGGCGCACATCTGGTCGTTGCAGGCCGTGCTGCTGGAGTTCCTGCGCTCGGCGTGGCGGCAGCCGGACGAGGGCCTGTGGGAGGTGCGCGGCGGACGGCGGCAGTTCGTGCACTCCAAGGTGATGGTGTGGGTGGCCGCCGACCGTGCGGTGCGCACCCTGGAGGAGCACCCCGAACTGCACGGCGACCTCGACGGCTGGCGCACGCTCCGCGACGAGGTGCACCGGGAGGTGTGCGAGAAGGGCTACGACCCCGAGCGGCGGACCTTCACACAGTTCTACGGCTCGCGTGAACTCGACGCGGCCGTGCTGCTCATCCCGCGGGTCGGCTTCCTGCCGCCCGACGACCCGCGGGTGATCGGCACGGTCGACGCCGTCCGCGCCGGACTCGGGCAGGGCGGTTTCGTGCGCCGGTACGACACCGGCGACACGGCCGTCGACGGGATGCCCGGCGAGGAGGGGGTCTTCCTGGCGTGCTCGTTCTGGCTCGCGGACGCCCTGCACATGACGGGCCGGACGAAGGAGGCCCGTCAGCTGTTCGAACGGCTGGTGGGCGTCGCCAACGACGTGGGGCTGCTGTCCGAGGAGTACGACCCGGTGGCCGGCTGCCAGCTGGGCAACTTCCCGCAGGCGTTCAGCCACATCGGGCTGGTCAACACCGCCCTCGCCCTGTTCGGGAGCGACGAGGCAGGATAGGGGGCATGGATCTTGGACTGAAGGACCGGGTGTACGTCGTCACCGGGGCCACGCGCGGCCTGGGCCACGCCGCCGCGCGCGAGCTCGTCGCCGACGGGGCGAAGGTGGTCGTCACGGGCCGGGACGGGAAGCGGGTCGCCGACGCGGCGGCCGGGCTGGGCCCGAACGCGGCCGGTACGGCCGTCGACAACGCCGACCCGCAGGCCGCCGAGCGGCTGATCGCGACCGCCCGCGAGCGCTTCGGCCGCTTCGACGGCGTCCTGATCAGCGTCGGCGGGCCGCCGCCGGGGTTCGTCGCCGACAACACGGACGAGCAGTGGCGGGAGGCGTTCGAGTCGGTGTTCCTGGGCGCGGTGCGGCTGGCCCGCGCGGCGGCCGGGGAGCTGGAGCCGGGCGGGGTCATCGCGTTCGTGCTGTCCGGTTCGGTGCACGAGCCGATTCCTGGGCTGACCGTCTCCAACGGGCTGCGGCCGGGGCTCGCCGGGTTCGCCAAGTCCCTCGCGGACGAGCTGGGTCCGCGCGGGATCCGGGTGGTGGGGCTGCTCCCCTCGCGCATCGACACGGACCGCGTGCGCGAACTGGACGGGATGTCGGCGGACCCGGAGGCCACCAGGGCCGCCAACGAGTCGCGGATTCCGCTGCGGCGGTACGGGACGCCCGAGGAGTTCGGCCGGGTGGCCGCGTTCCTGCTGTCCCCGGCCGCGTCCTACCTGACGGGGATCATGCTGCCCGTCGACGGCGGGACGCGGCACGGGTTCTGAACGTCTCAGGTCACCCGTTCCGCCTTGTGCCCGACCGTCCGCAGGCGCACCTCCGCCGGGAGCCCCGCCAGTCCCGCCGACTCGCGTGCGCGGGCCAGCGCCTGCGCCGTCAGCTCGTGCAGGACGGTTCCGGGATCGACGTCGGGCTCCAGCCGCAGCCACACCCGTACCCGGGGAGCCGTACGCCGGCCGGTCAGCAGCAGATGGGTGTGGGCCACGCCTTCCTGGCGTTCCGCGTCGGCGGCCAGGACGCCTTCCAGGGCCCGGCCGCGCAGCAGGGCGCCCTCGCCGTCGCCGGTGTCGACGAGCACCTCGGCGAGCCGGCGGCGGCGCAGTACCGCCGTCAGCCACCACAGGGCGAGCAGGACCAGGAGGGCGAGCGCGGCGAGGACGGCCGGCCACCACCAGCCGGCGTCCTGCCAGCGCGTCCGCTCGGCGTGGCTGAGCAGCACGTCGTGCCGGCCGGTGTGGATCCACCAGGAGGGCGGCCGGACGCCGAGTCCGACGGCCAGCACCGAGCCGCCGAGGGCGATCAGCAGCAGCCCGACCAGTCCCGTGAGCGTGCGGTCGACGGCCCTGAGCACCGTCCTCACCCCTTCCGTCCGGGACGGCCGACGCGCACCGACAGCGCGGGCGGCCGGGTCAGGCCGAGGCCCTGTACGGCCGCGGTGAGCGCGGTGTCCAGGTCGGCGCGTACGTCGTCGAGGTCGCGGAAGTGCGAGACGGCGCGGACGTCGGCCTTCCTGCGGCCCATCCGCACCCGCACCGACCGTACGCCCGAGATCTCCATGGCCCGGTCGCGCAGCACCAGGGCGGCCGCCGCGCGCTCCAGACCGGCGCGCACGTCGGGATGCGGGCGCCGCATCGGCAGGAGGTCCCGCAGTCCGGGGGTGACCGCGAGCACGAGGAGCCAGAGGCCGAGGGCCAGGGCGACGCCCGCGCCGGTCAGCACCCAGGTGTCGTCGAGCTGCCGTTCGGCGAGCTGCCGGGCCAGGGCGGGGCGCCAGCTCATGGCGGGCCGGTGGGCGCGGACGGCGGCGATGTCGTAGAGGAAGACGCCCGCGCCGAGCAGGAGGAGTGCGGCGACGATGCCCGCGGGCACGCGGCGGGCCGACCAGAAGCGGCCGTCGCGTCCGCCGTCCGCCACCGGCGGAGGCGCCTGTGCCGGTGGGGACGTCCGCTCCGCCTTCTCCATGACGACCGGCAGCGGCTGGGTGGTGCCGTCGGTCCCCGGGGGTTCGCTCATCGGGTCCTCCCCTGTGCAGTCCCCTGCGCATGCGCCGGGTGCAGCCGCTCCACCCGGACGGCGACCTCCGGCACCTCCATTCCCGCCAACGCGGTCACCCGCTCGGCGACCCGGCGACGCACCGCCCGGCAGCGGGCGGGGATGTCGGCCGGGTAGCCGAGCTCCAGGTGGACCCGGACCCGGACGGTGCCGTGGTGGACGACGACGGTGGCACGGGGCGGGTCCGCCTGCCCGGCCAGCGGGCCGAGCGCCTCGCGTGCCGCCTGGGCCGCGATCTTCGCGACGACCCCGTCGGCGATCCGCAGGGAGCCGCGCTCGCCGGGCGCCACGACGGTCACGGGGGCACGCGCCTCGGCGGTACCGCCGCTCACGGAGGTCACCGCCGCCGTTCGCGCCGGTCGTCCCGGGTGCGGAAGAGATCGCCGGGCTCCAGGTCCCCCTCGAGGAACCGGCCGACGACGAACCCGACGGCGCCCAAGGCGGCCACCAGCAGGAAGGCACCGAATCCGCCGAAGTACCCGGCGAAGCCCAGCGCCATCCCGGCGATCATGCCGACCACGGCCATGCTCATGGTGCGCTCCTCAGCTTCTCAGCCGTGCGTTGTCCGGACCGCCGGGCGTCACTGGATCCGGGGCTCCGGCTCCTCTTCTTCTTCCTCCGGAAGTTTGACATCACTCACCGCGATGTTGACCTCGACCACCTCGAGCCCGGTCATCCGCTCCACCGCGGTGATCACGTTCTCCCGCACGGCGTGCGCGACGTCGGAGATCGCCACGCCGTAGTCCACGACGATCTCCAGGTCGAGCGCGGTCTGCACCTCACCGACCTCGGCCTTCACTCCGCGGGTCACCGACTTCGTGCTGCCGGGCACCCGGTCCCGCACGGCGCCGAAGGTCCGGGCGAGTCCGCTGCCGAGCGCGTGCACACCGACCACGTCGCGTGCGGCAAGCGCCGCGATCTTCTCCACGACCCCGTCGGCGATGGTGGTCCGCCCTCGGGTCGCGGGGCTCCCGGTCCCGCGCCGGGTCGGCTGCGCTCTGCGGGCCCCCGGTGTCTCGGACACCTCCTTGGCACCCGTGGGATCCGCCGTCGAGTCCTGATTCGTCATCTCGGTCATGGCCGTACGTCCTCTTCGGTCGTCCTTCTTCGACCACCGTAAGTGTGCTTGCGCCGGCCCGCTCCAGGGATACGGCAGGCTGGAGCAATGACGGCGGAGCGATGGGCACGGGCGGTACGGCAGCAGCTGGGCCTCGGCAGGCTGCTTCCGCTGGGCGGCGCGCGGGACGGCGCGTGGATCACGGAGAGGGCGGCGGCGGAGCTGCTGCTGCGGGCGGCGCGGGACGTGACGGGTGCGCACCTGGGCACGCTGCGGCTCGGACCCGCCGGGCCGGGGGGCACCGAGGAGTCCGCGGTGCCCCGGCCGCCGAGTGCCCTGCCGCCGGGTCCGCTCCGGCTGACGGCCGACTTCACGGCCACGGCGGCCGTGCCCCTGCCGGACACGGCGTCCCGTCTGCGCCTGGTCCTGGCGACGGCCGCCGGGGAGGGTGTCGGCCTCGCGGTCACCGAGGTGGACCTCAGGGTGAGCGGCCTGCTGGACGACGAGGAGCCGCCCGCCCCGTCCCCCGAGGCGGAGCCCCTCGCGCCGACCGCGCCGGCCCCGGATTCCGCGGACGCCGACGAGGCCCGGGCCGCCGTGGCCGCCCTCTCCGTGCCCGGCGTGATCCGGCTGACCGGCGCGCTGGGCGGCGTGGGCCGGGCGGTGCACATCGAGGAACGGCGGGAGGAGTCCGCACTCGCGCGCCGCCACGTCCGGGTGGAGGTGGCGGTGGACGCCGCGTACCGGACCCTGGACGTGGCCCGGCAGGTGCGTGCGGCCGTCGGGGACGCGCTGCGGGACCATCCGACGGTGGCCGTGCTGGTGACGGCCGTCGGCTGAACGCGTACGGCTCATTCGCCGAGCCCGACCACGCCCCCCACCGCCGCGCCCGCGCCGCGCACTCCGCGACACACGCGCGACGGCCCCGACCGGACCGCGCCCCGCACCGGACCACGGACCCGGCGGGACCACCCGAGGCGGCCGTGCCGGTGACAACCGTCGGCCGAGCGCGTACGGCTCATTCGCCGAGGCCGGCCAGGTCCCTCAGTCGTCGTGCCTGGGCCAGGCGCTCCGCGGCGCGCTGTTCGTCGTAGGTGCGGCCGGCCGCCCCGCGCAGCAGGGCCTTGGTCTCCACGACCGCGTCGCGGGGTGCCGCCAGCAGCGCGGCCGTGAAGTCGCGGACCGTGCCGTCGAGTTCCTCCGCCGGCACCGCGATACTGGCGAGCCCCGAGCTCACCGCCTCCTCGGCCTGCACGAACCGCCCGGTCACGCAGATCTCCAGTGCCCTGGCGTACCCGACCAGTTCCACCAGCGGGTGCGTCCCCGTGAGGTCGGGCACGATGCCGAGGCTGGTCTCGCGCATGGCGAACTGCACATCGTGCGCGACGACGCGCAGGTCGCAGGCGAGGGCCAGCTGGAAGCCGGCACCGATGGCGTGCCCTTGGACGGCGGCGACGGACACGATGTCGTTCCGCCGCCACCAGGTGAACGCCTCCTGGTAGCCGGCGATGGTCGCGTCGAGCTCGGCGTCGGCACGCCGCGCGAGGTCGACGAAGGTCGGCTCGCCCTCGATCCCCTCGGTGGTGAACATCTGCCGGTCGAGCCCGGCGGAGAAGGACTTGCCCTCACCGCGCAGCACGACCGCCCGGACGGAGCCCGGCAGCAGCCGGCCGGCCTCGGCCAGCGCCCGCCACAGAGCGGGGCTCTGAACGTTGCGCTTGGCAGGGTTGGTCAGCGTCACCGTGGCGAGCGCGTCGTCGACGGTGAGTCGTACGCCGTCCTGGTCGAGCAGGGGAACCGGGGGAACAGGGTCCTTCTCGGGCGAAGCCATGGGACGCCTCCGATGCGTGCGGTCAGCTAAGTGACTGCACAGTAACCACCCGGTCGATCGCCCGACCGGCCGGGTGGCCACCATCGAAGCCGATGGGCCGCCCGGATCAGGACGATGCGGCCTTTTTACCCCTGGTCGCACCGCCACGCCCACGGAGCGTGACGCCCGACTCACTGAGCATCCGGTGCACGAAGCCATACGAGCGGCCGGTCTCCTCGGCCAGCGCCCGGATGCTCGCACCGGAGTCGTACTTCTTCTTCAGGTCTGCCGCGAGCTTGTCGCGCGCGGCGCCGGTCACCCGGCTGCCCTTCTTCAGAGTCTCGGCCACCCGTGCCTCCTCATGGGAAGTGCGCTCTGGTCTCCTCATGATCACCCCTCCGGGCCCCGATGGCCACCCATTCGGCAAGGTCCGTGAGACACGGTTTTGACGACAGGAGCACATCCCCACAAGCGGAACTGATGATTCCAGACGGGTTCGTCCGTACGGCCGAACGGGTTCACTCACGAAGCAGCAGGTCAGAGACGCGAAGCGGCCGACCCCTCGGTCATGGAGGAGTCGGCCGCGAAATCGATGTAGGACACACCTCGATACGAGGGAATCTCACACAGATGATGGATCACGGATCGGCCGAATGATCCATACGCAGTGGATCATCCATCCGATCACGCCAGGGTGACGAGGTCCGCGTAGTCGGAGCCCCACAGGTCCTCGACGCCGTCCGGCAGCAGAATGATCCGCTCCGGCTGGAGCGCCTCGACGGCGCCCTCGTCGTGGGTGACGAGCACCACGGCCCCCTTGTAGGTGCGCAGCGCGCCGAGGATCTCCTCACGGCTGGCCGGGTCGAGGTTGTTGGTGGGCTCGTCCAGGAGCAGCACGTTGGCCGAGGACACCACCAGGGTCGCGAGGGCCAGGCGGGTCTTCTCGCCGCCGGAGAGCACGCCGGCCGGCTTGTCGACGTCGTCACCGGAGAAGAGGAACGAGCCCAGCACCTTGCGGACCTCCACGAGGTCCATGTCGGGGGCGGCCGAGCGCATGTTCTCCAGGACCGTGCGGTCGGCGTCCAGGGTCTCGTGCTCCTGGGCGTAGTAACCGAGCTTGAGGCCGTGGCCGGGGACGACCGCGCCGGTGTCCGGCTGCTCGACGCCCGCGAGGAGGCGGAGCAGGGTGGTCTTGCCCGCGCCGTTGAGGCCGAGGATGACCACCCGGGAGCCCTTGTCGATGGCCAGGTCGACGTCGGTGAAGATCTCCAGCGAGCCGTACGACTTCGACAGGCCCTCGGCCATCAGCGGGGTCTTGCCGCAGGGCGCGGGCTCGGGGAAACGGAGCTTGGCGACCTTGTCCGACTGGCGGACCGCGTCCAGACCGGCCAGCAGCTTGTCCGCGCGGCGGGCCATGTTCTGCGCGGCGACCGTCTTGGTGGCCTTGGCGCGCATCTTGTCGGCCTGGGAGTGCAGCGCGGCGGCCTTCTTCTCGGCGTTGGCGCGCTCCCGCTTGCGGCGCTTCTCGTCGGCCTCGCGCTGCTGCTGGTAGAGCTTCCAGCCCATGTTGTAGACGTCGATCGTCGAGCGGTTGGCGTCCAGGTAGAAGACCTTGTTGACGACCGTCTCGACCAGGTCGACGTCGTGGGAGATCACGATGAAGCCGCCGCGGTAGGTCTTGAGGTAGTCCCGCAGCCAGATGATCGAGTCGGCGTCGAGGTGGTTGGTCGGCTCGTCGAGCAGCAGCGTGTCGGCGTCGGAGAACAGGATCCGGGCCAGCTCGATGCGGCGGCGCTGACCGCCGGAGAGGGTGTGCAGCGGCTGGCCGAGCACGCGGTCGGGCAGGTTGAGCGCGGCGGCGATGGTGGCGGCCTCGGCCTCGGCGGCGTATCCGCCCTTGGTGAGGAACTCCGTCTCCTGGCGCTCGTACTGCCGCAGGGCCTTCTCCCGGGTGGCGCCCTGACCGTTGGCGATCCGCTGCTCGTTCTCGCGCATCTTGCGCAGCAGTACGTCGAGACCGCGCGCGGAGAGGATGCGGTCGCGGGCGAGGACGTCGAGGTCGCCGGTGCGGGGGTCCTGGGGCAGGTAGCCGACCTCACCCGAGCGGGCGATGGTACCGGCGGCCGGGATGCCCTCGCCGGCGAGGCACTTGGTCAGGGTGGTCTTCCCGGCGCCGTTGCGGCCGACCAGGCCGATGCGGTCGCCCTTGGTGACGCGGAAGGTGGCGTTCTCGAGCAGGATGCGGGCACCGGCGCGCAGCTCGATACCGGAGGCGGAGATCACGGACAGACTCCAGGGCGGAGGTAGGTGGCGGATGGGCGGCTGAGGACGTTCCCGCCGTCTAATGCGCGAGGAGAATGGCCATGGGCCAAGTCTAACGGGGCGGGGCAAGCGCTTTTTCTGCGCACGGATGTTCGAACCGTTGGCCGGGGCGGTACGGCCCGGCTCGCCGGCGGCGACGACCTGCGCGTTCCGGGGACCCCGCACGGTCCCGGGCGACGAGCGGGATCCGCCGTGAGGTACGGCACGTCCCGGTCGCGGGGCGTACCTCGCCGCGCGGGGAGCCGGGAGGCCGGTACCGCGCCGACGCCCGCCGGCGTCCGTGACGAACCGGCGTGCCGGCGTGCCGGATCACGATCGCGATCACTTGTCCGCGCGCGGACGTACGGCGTCCGGGTGAGCGCCGTCCGCGCGGCTCTCCGGTCGTACGCCTTCACGGGCGCCCTCCCCCGTGATCGCCACCGGCTCCCGCTCCGGCTGCCGCGCTCCCGGGGTGTGGCGGCGGGCGGTGTCAGACTGAACGACGAGGCGGGGACGACGGACGGACGGAGGGAGTGGTGGGCATGGCCGGCTCGGACGGTGTGCGGCCGAGCGTCTATCCGACGCTGCTGTACACGGACGCGAAGGCGGCGATCAAACAGCTCACGGAGGCCTTCGGCTTCACCGAACTGTCGTTGTACGAGGGTGCGGACGGCACGGTCCTGCACGCCGAGCTGGTGCACGGCAACGGCGGGGTGATGCTCGGCTCCAAGGGCCGGGACGGCGTCTTCGCGGAGGCGATGGGAGAGGCGGGCCCTACGGGGGTGTACGTCGTGGTGGACGACGTCGACGCCCACCACCGACGCGCCGTGGACCACGACGCGGAGATCCTGGTGCCCCCGACCGACCAGCCGTACGGCTCGCGGGACTACATGGCCCGGGACGTCGAGGGCAACATCTGGAGTTTCGGGACGTACGCCCCGGACATCGGGGCCTGACGGCCGTCCGGGCCGGCGCTACCCCCCGGTGTGCACCTGGAAGGCGGCCCGGCGCACGGCCTTGGCCAGGGCCGGGTCGGGGTGGGCGGCGGCGAGGGCGACCAGGACCTGCACGGTGCGCGGGTGACCGACCGCGCGGACCTCGTCCAGCAGCTGGGGCACGGTGGGCTGGACCGCGGACTCCAGGTGGCGTACGAGCAGCGGCGCCTCGCCGTGGTCGGCGACGGCGGCGGCGGTGTCCACCCACAGCCAGGTCGCCTCCTGACGGGTGAGGACCTCGTGGGCGTCCTCCGGGTCGGCCCCGTCGTGCTCGGCGAGCCACAGCAGGGCGTACGGCCTGAGCGTCGGCTCGTCGACGACGGCGCGCACGTCCGCCTCGGCGGGCGCGCCGACGACGCGCAGCGCCTCGAAGGCGAGTCCGCGCAGCAGGGCGTCCTCGCCGCGGGCGGCGTCGATGAGCTCGGTGACGGCGCCGCCGACGGGCCGGGCGGCGAGCCAGGCGCGGTATTCGGCGCGGGCCGCGTTGGGGCGCAGCTGGGCGCAGCCGCGCAGCATGTCCTCGGCGCCCTGCTCGATGTTCCCGGCGGGGCTCTGCGCGGCCACGCAGATCTGCTCCAGCTTGACCCACACCGCCCAGCTGCCCAGCGGGGTGAGGGTGGCCTGGCCGTCGCCGTAGGTGAGGGCGCCGACACAGGCGAGGGCGTGCAGGGCCCAGTCGAGCAGCGGCGCGAGGTCGGGCACCGGTTCCGCGGCCGGGGTGCCGGCGGCGGGCACGGCGCTGGTGGGGGCCTCGGGGTCGGGCTCGTAGGAGATCTCGCAGCGCTCGGTGCGCAGCTCGGTGACGCGCTGCTGGAGCAGGTCGAGGAGCTGCTCGACCGGGACGGGCCCGGCGGACAACTGCAGGAAGGAGAGCACCTGGGGCATGGCCGAGACGACCTCGGCGACGGCGGCGGGCTCGTGGTCCGGGGGCTCGGGGTGGGCGAGCGACCAGGCGTCGAAGAGGGCGACCCAGCCGCGCAGGACGGCGCTGTCGTCCCGGTCCCAGGCGCGCAGCCGCCAGCCGGGGCGCGCGCTGTCGCCGTGGACCTCGACGAGCCCGGCGAGGCGGGCGGTGTCCCAGTCGGCGCGGACCTGAGCGGCGGTCAGGCCCAGATCGCCGGCGGCGCGTTTCGCGGTCGTCTCCGAGAGGGTGGCCTTGCCGTCGGCGGTCGCGTCGTCGCCGCCTGGGCCGAGGGCGGCGTCGGCCCAGTGGGCCACGCGGGCCGCGTCGGCCAGGCGGGATCTGGCCATTCGGGCCAGCTCGGCGGGGGCGGGTGTGCCCTCCGGCGGGCGGGGTGCGGGGCGGCGCGAGCGCCGCTGGTTCATCGCTCGGGGGGCGGCGGCCAGGGGTCGCGGTCGGACGAGTCGAAGCCTGGAGTCGCGCGGGATACGGGACGTCACGGGTGCAGTCTTCCGGTTGACGGTCCGAAAACCCAAACGGAATGTCACGGCGGGCGACGGGGTGGGCCAACGGACGCGTGCTGACAGGCGGCGGGAGGGGTGTTCAGGCCAGTGGTACGGCCTTGAACGGAACGGCTGGAACCGGGGCGTCCGACCCCGTGGAGGGCGTTCACATCAGCGGCGTCAGGAACCGCCGTACCGTCTCCTCGTACTCCTCGGGGCCGGCGTTCCACATGGCGCCGTGCGGGGCGTCCGGCACGGTGTGCAGGACGACCCGGTCGGTGCGCCGGGCCGCGAGGCGGCGGGAGAACTCCCAGGGGGCCACCACGTCGTCCGGTCCGTGGATCAGCAGGGTGGGTACGCTCAGCCGCGCCGGGTCGGCGGTCACCGCGAGGCGGTCGGCGGCCAGGCCGGCGCGGCCCTGTGCGGCCCGCACGGCGAGCGGCAGCAGGAGGTCGGGCGTGCCGCGGGCCGCGGCGAGGGCGCGCAGCGTGGCCTCCCAGTCGAGCACCGGCGAGTCCAGCACGAGCCCGGAGACGTGCTCGCGCAGGGTGGAGCGCGCGGCGGCGCGCAGGACCATGGCGGCGCCGGTGGACCAGCCGTAGAGGACGACGCGCCGGGCGCCGTAGCGGACGGCGTAGCGGATGGCCGCGTCGACGTCGCGCCACTCGGTCTCGCCCAGGTGGTTCAGACCGTCCGGGGGGCGGGGGGCGCCGAGGTCGCCGCGGTAGGCGAGGGCGAGCACGGAGAACCGCAGGTCGTGCAGGAATCCCATGATGTTCATGGGGTGTTCGCGGGTGGTGCCGAGGCCGTGCACCGCGATCACCCAGGTGTCCCTGGCGCCGGGCACGAACCAGGCGGGCAGGGCGCCGAGTTCGCCCGGTACGTCGATGTCGGCGTGGTCGAGCCCGAGGGCGGCGCCCGGGTTGCCGACGTACAGGTTGGGGGTCAGCCAGACCTGGTCGCCGGGTTCGAGCGTGCCGTGGGTGACGCGTTCCAGACGGCGTACGACGGTGTCGGCGGAGGGCGCGGCGGCCTCGAGGACGGGGCCGACGACGGCGTGCGAGCCGTCGCCGGCCAGGCCGTAGGTGCCGGGGCGCAGGGAGGCCAGGGCGCGGGTGAGGGTGAGCCGGCCGGCGGCCATGGCGTGCACGGTGAGCCGGGGCTCGGTGGGCAGCGGTCTGCCGGGGGCCGCCTTGAGCGCGGCGTCGCTGGCCATCCGGCCGGCGGCCACACCGGCCGCGCCGGCCGCCAGGACCGCGGTGACGACCGAGGCCGCCGCTGTGACGGTGCGCACGGATCCAGTGTCCCGGTGGGCCGTCGTGGCGGCCAGCGGGAGCAGGTGTCGGGGTGACATGTCCTCGCGGGTTCCAGCGAGAGGCCACTTTCAATCCCCCGGACGGATCCGCGCCGGCGGGATTCCTGCCCGCGGTCGCCTCCGTCGGCCGCCCTCAGCTCCGCCGGCCGTACCCCCGCAGCTTCTCCCCGGCCGCCGCCAGTTGCCGCGGGGTCAGCAGGGACGGCGTCAGGCCGGGCACCGAGGACGCCGTCAGCCACAGGCGGCACATCCATTCCAGCTGGGCGGTACGGTCGTAGGCCTGGTCGAGGGTGGCGCCGTGGGTGATCGTGCCGTGGTTCTGCAGGAGGCAGCCGGAGCGGTCGGCGAGGGCGCGGAGCATGTTCTCGGCCAACTCCTCGGTGCCGTAGGTCGCGTAGCGGGCGACGCGGACCGGGCCGCCGAGGGCGGCGGACATGTAGTGGACCGCCGGGAGCTCGGCGACGAGGGTCGAGACGGCCGTGGCGTGCACGGCGTGGGTGTGGACGACGGCGGCGGCGTCGGTGGTGCGGTACACGGCGAGGTGCATGGGCAGTTCGCTGGTCGGGACCAGGGTGCCGAGCACCTGCCGTCCGGTGAGGTCGACGCCGGTCACGTCGTGCGGCGTCAGCCGGTCGTACGGGACGCCCGACGGAGTGACCAGCACGGTGTCGCCGACGCGCACCGACACGTTGCCGGAGGTGCCGACGACGAGTCCGTCGGCCACGGTCCGGCGGGCCGTCGCGACCAGCGCCTCCCAGGCCCGTGACTCCTGCTCACGTACACCCCTGCCCTCTTCAGCCATGGCCGTGATCCTGCCAGGGATGTGCTGACGCGGTGTCACGACGGCGGGATCCAGGTCGAAATCGACCCCCTCCGAAAGGGTGCATAAGGCTACAAATACATCTTTTTCTCGCGTTGACTGGGGATCATCCATCAGCAGATGGTCTTCCCACCCTCTGCACGGTTTGTCGTGCACGCCGCCATTCCGGGGGAATCATGCGCCTGTCCCGTGTACGCACCCGTCTGCTCGTGGCGGCCGCGGCGGCACTCACCGTGGGAGCGGCGGCACCTGTCGGCGGCCCGGCCACGGCGGACCTCCTGAGGGGACACGACGTCTCGTCCCACCAGAAGACCGTCGACTGGCCGGACGTGAAGGCCAGGGGCGCCCGGTTCGTGTACATCAAGGCGACCGAATCCACCGATTACCGCAATCCCTACTTCGCCCAGCAGTACGACGGCTCGCGCGGGGCCGGCCTGATCCGCGGGGCGTACCACTTCGCGCGGCCGGACGAATCGTCGGGAACCGCCCAGGCCGCGTACTTCGCGCGGCACGGCGGCGGCTGGTCCGCCGACGGCCGGACGCTGCCGCCCGCGCTGGACATCGAATACAACCCGTACGACAGTGGGCGCCAATGCTACGGCCTGAGCCAGACGAAGATGGTCGACTGGATCCAGGCCTTCAGCGACGAGATGCTGCGGGAGACCGGCCGCCGCCCGGTGATCTACACCACCACCCACTGGTGGAACGACTGCACCGGCCGCAGCACCGCCTTCGCCGATCACGCCCTGTGGCTCGCCCACCACTCCGGCGACCCGGGCGACCTGCCGGCCGGATGGTCGTCCTGGACCTTCTGGCAGTACGACAACAGCGGCAGCCTGCCGGGGGACCAGAACCTCTTCAACGGCTCAGCGGACGAGCTGAGGTCGTTCGCCGGGGACGACCGACGGCTGACCGTTCCGACACCCTGATGCCCTTCTCAGTTCACCTTCCGTTCACTCAGGTTGCCTACGTTCATCCAGCCAATGACGTCGAAAGATTGCCTGGGTAAATGGAAAGCTTCTCGCTGATCCTCGCGATTGTGGTCGTAACCGCACTCGCGTTCGATTTCACGAACGGTTTCCACGACACCGCCAACGCGATGGCCACCACCATCTCGACCGGTGCCCTCAAGCCCAAGGTCGCGGTGGCCATGTCCGCCGTGCTCAACCTGGTGGGCGCTTTCCTCTCCGTGGAGGTCGCCAACACGATCTCCAAGGGTCTCGTCGACGAGAACGGCATACGTCCCGAGGTCATCTTCGCCGCCCTGGTCGGCGCGATCCTCTGGAACCTGCTGACCTGGCTGGTGGGGCTGCCCTCCAGCTCCTCGCACGCCCTCATGGGCGGCCTGATCGGCGCCACCGTCGCCTCCGCGGGCTTCGGCGCGGTCCACGGTGACGTCCTCGTCACCAAGGTCCTGCTCCCGGCGGTCGCCGCGCCGGTCGTCGCGGGGCTGGCGGCGATGCTCGCCACCCGGTTCTCCTACGGCATCGGCAAGAACGCCGAGGGCGAGGCCACCCGCAAGGGCTACCGCGCCGGCCAGATCGCCTCGGCCGGCCTGGTCTCCCTCGCCCACGGCACCAACGACGCGCAGAAGACGATGGGCATCATCACCCTCGCGCTGATCGCCGGCGGCTCCATCGCCCCCGGCTCCAACCCTCCCACCTGGGTGATCCTCTCCGCCGGTCTGGCCATCGCGCTCGGCACCTACATCGGCGGCTGGCGCATCATCCGCACCATGGGCAAGGGCCTGACCGAGCTGGAGCCGCAGCAGGGCTTCGCGGCCCAGACGAGCGCCGCGACCGCCATTCTCGCCTCCTCCCACCTGGGCTTCTCCCTCTCCACCACCCATGTCGTCTCCGGCTCCGTGATGGGCGCGGGCCTGGGCCGCAAGGGCGGCGTGGTCCGCTGGTCCACGGCGACCCGGATGCTCGTCGCCTGGGCGCTGACCCTCCCGGCCGCCGCGCTGGTCGGCGCGCTCGCCGAGACGGTCACCGGCCTCGGCGACTGGGGCACCGCGCTGGTGGCGGTCTTCCTCGTGGCCTCCAGCGCCGCGATCTGGAAGATGTCCCGCCGCGAGGTGGTCGACGCCACCAACGTCAACGACACCGAGGAACCGGCCGGCGTGGTCACCACCGCGATCGCCGCCGTGACGCCGCCCCCGGCGGGCACCGTGGCCGAGGACCTCACGGCCACGATCCCCTCCCCCGCGACACCCCTCGCCGTCCCCACCGTCGACCCGGCGACCCCGCCGGCCGCCGCCGTCTGATCCCGGGCACCCGGTAACCAAGGAAGCAGCTCTGCTATGAAGATCGACTGGGCAGCCCTCGGCTCCGTCTTCGGCGTCAGCCTCGCAGTCACCGTCGGCCTGGTGGCCCTCTTCACCCTGGGCATCCAGGGCCTGTCGCGACGCGAGCGCGCCGCCGCGCAGGGCGACTCGGCGGCGCTGGCCGTCGCCGGCGCGTACGTCTGCTTCGCGGCATGCGCGGCGGCGGTGGCCTACGGCATCTACCTGATCACGAACAAGGCCTGACCGAGGCCGCACAGGCTCCTCCCCGAACCCTCGGGGAGGAGCCTTTCGCATGCCGCCCCACCGTCGCCCGCACTCCGGTGTGGGCCTCAGCACACTCTCCCCCCGCAGGTCAACAGCAAGTTGACGGCCCTTCCGGGGCCGTGGTGGACTTCCGGGGCCATGTACGGCGGCAAGGGAGGAAGCCGGTGTGAATCCGGCGCGGTCCCGCCACTGTCACCGGGGTAGGTAGCCCCGGGAGCCAGGAACTCCCACCGCCGGTCTCGTCGAACCAGGGCGCGGACACCCTGAGTGAGGACATATCGCCATGTTGGCCTGCCGTTCGAGATACAGCCCGAGGTCGCTGCCCGCCGCCACGGCCGGCTGAGCCGGTGCGTGCCGATCGCGTCTTCGCGTACGGCGCCACCGCCGGCCTCCTCGGCGACCGGCTGCTCGGTGATCCCCGCCGCGGGCACCCGGTGGCCGCGTTCGGGCGGGCCGCCGCCGCCGTGGAGCGGGCGCTGTGGCGGGACCACCGGGGGTGGGGCGCACTGCACACCGTGGTGTGCGTGGGCGGTGCCGCCGGTCTGGGAGCCATCGCCGCCGCGGCCGTCCGTCCCTCCCGCGCCGCTTCCGTCGCGCTGACCGCCGCTGCCACCTGGGCCGTCGTGGGCGGGACCTCCCTCGCGCGGGAGGCCCGCGGCATCGGGCGCGCCCTGCGGGCCGGGGACGTCGAGGGTGCCCGGGCGCGGCTGCCGCACCTGTGCGGACGGGACCCGCAGGCGCTCGACGCCGACGGGATCGCCCGGGCCGTCGTGGAGTCCGTGGCCGAGAACACCTCCGACGCGGTGGTCGGCGCCCTGGTGTGGGGGGCCGTGGCCGGGGTGCCCGGACTGCTGGGCTTCCGGGCCGTCAACACCCTCGACGCCATGGTCGGGCACAAGTCACCCCGGTACCGGCGGTACGGATGGGCCTCGGCCCGGCTCGACGACCTCGCGGGCTGGCCGGGGGCGCGGCTGACCGCCGCCCTGGCCGCCGTGGCCGGAGACGACCGCCATGGGGCCGTCCGGGCCTGGCGTGCCGACGCGGCCGGGCATCCGAGCCCCAACGCCGGGCCGGTGGAGGCCTCGTTCGCCGGGGCGCTCGGCGTGCGGCTCGGCGGGACGCTCTCCTACGGGGGGCGGGTGGAGCACCGGCCCGTGCTGAACCAGCGGGGACGCGCCGTCGCCGTACCCGACATCGAGCGGGCCGTACGGCTCTCGCGGCGCGTCGGCCTGCTCGCGCTCGGCTTCACCGTCGCCGCGCGCGTCATCGTGAAGGGACGTGGGAAATGAGCGGGGGTCTCCTCGTCGCCGGCACCACCTCCGACGCCGGCAAGAGCGTCGTCACGGCCGGGATCTGCCGGTGGCTGGTGCGGCAGGGGGTCAAGGTCGCGCCGTTCAAGGCGCAGAACATGTCCCTCAACTCGTTCGTGACGCGGCAGGGCGCGGAGATCGGGCGGGCACAGGCCATGCAGGCCCAGGCCTGCCGCGTCGAGCCGACCGCGCTGATGAATCCCGTGCTGCTCAAGCCCGGTGGGGAGCAGAGCAGTCAGGTCGTGCTGCTGGGCAGGCCGGTGGGCGAGCTGAGCGCGCGGGGATACCACGGCGGGCGGCAACAGCGGTTGCTGGGCACCGTCCTGGACTGTCTCGCCGAGCTGCGGGGCACGTATGACGCGGTGATCTGTGAGGGGGCCGGTTCGCCCGCCGAGATCAATCTGCGGCGGACCGACATCGTGAACATGGGGATCGCGCGCCCTGCCCGGCTGCCGGTGCTCATCGTCGGCGACATCGACCGCGGCGGCGTCTTCGCCTCCTTCTTCGGGACCGTCGCGCTGCTCTCGCGCGAGGACCAGGAACTCGTCGCCGGGTTCCTCGTCAACAAGTTCCGCGGTGACGTCTCCCTGCTGGAACCCGGCCTCGACATGCTGCACGGGCTCACCGGGCGGCGGACGTACGGGGTGCTGCCCTTCCGGCACGGGCTCGGCATCGACGAGGAGGACGGACTGCGGGTCTCGCTGCGCGGGACCGTGCGCGAGCCGGACGTCGCCGCGCCCGTCGGCGAGGACGTGCTGCGGGTCGCCGTCTGCGCGGTCCCGCTGATGTCCAACTTCACGGACGTGGACGCCGTCGCCGCCGAACCCGGAGTCGTCGTGCGGTTCGTGGACCGGCCCGAGGAGCTGGCCGACGCCGATCTCGTGGTGGTCCCGGGGACCCGGGGCACGGTCCGGGCCCTTCAGTGGCTGCGCGAGCGGGGGCTCGCCGAGGCCCTGGTCCGCAGGGCCGCCGAGGGCAGGCCCGTGCTCGGGATCTGCGGCGGCTTCCAGATCCTCGGCGAGCGCATCGAGGACGAGGTCGAGTCGCGGGCCGGCCAGGTCGACGGCCTCGGGGTCCTCCCCGTGCGCGTGCGGTTCGCCCGCGAGAAGACCCTCACCCGGCCGGTGGGCGAGGCCCTCGGCGAGCGGGTCGAGGGGTACGAGATCCATCACGGGGTCGCCGAAGTCCTGGGCGGGGAGGCCTTCCTGGACGGCTGCCGGGTCGGGCAGACCTGGGGCACGCACTGGCACGGCTCGCTGGAGTCGGACGGATTCCGGCGGGCGTTTCTGCGCGAGGTGGCCGCCGCCGCGGGGCGCCGCTTCGTGCCGGCCCCCGACACCTCGTTCGCCGCGCTGCGCGAGGAGCAGCTCGACCGGCTCGGCGACCTGATCGAACAGCACGCGGACACGGACGCGCTCTGGCGGCTCATCGAGTCGGGCGCGCCGCAAGGACTGCCCTTCATCCCACCGGGAGCGCCCGCATGAGCACAGTGTTGTTGTTGTCGACCGCCGACACCGATCTGCTGGCGGCGCGGGCCTCCGGCGGGTCCTACCGGATCGGCAACCCGGCCCGGGTGGACGTGGCGGCCGGGCTGCCGTCCCTCCTCGCGGGCGCCGACCTCGCCGTCGTACGGCTGCTCGGCGGCAAGCGCGCCTGGGAGGACGGGCTGGCCGCCCTGAAGGCCTCGGGGATCCCGACCGTGCTGCTCGGCGGGGAGACCGTGCCCGACGCCGAGCTGATGGCCGAGTCGTCCGTGCCCGCCGGTGTCGTGGCCGAGGCGCTCAAGTACCTCGTGGAGGGCGGTCCCGAGAACCTGACCGAGCTCGCCCGGTTCCTGTCCGACACGGTGCTGCTGACCGGTGAGGGGTTCACCGAGCCGCGGAAGATGCCGGAGTACGGCGTGCACGGCTCCCGTACGCTCCGGGACGGCCGGCCGACCGTCGGCGTGCTCTTCTACCGCGCCCACGAACTGAGCGGCAACACCGCCTTCGTGGACACCCTGTGCGACGCGATCGAGGCGCGGGGCGCCAACGCGCTGCCCGTCTACTGCGGTTCGCTGCGCGGCGCCGACGCCGGGCTGTACGAGATCCTCGGCCGGGCCGACGCCCTGGTGGCCACCGTGCTCGCCGCGGGCGGCACGCACGCCTCGCAGGCGTCGGCGGGCGGTGACGAGGAGTCCTGGGACATCGGGGCGCTCGCCGACCTGGACATCCCGGTGCTCCAGGGCCTGTGCCTCACCTCCTCGCGCGCGGCCTGGGAGGCGTCCGACGCGGCCCTGTCCCCCATGGACGCGGCGATGCAGGTCGCGATCCCGGAGTTCGACGGGCGGCTCGTCACCGTGCCGTTCTCCTTCAAGGAGCAGGGCCCCGACGAGGTGCCGGTGTACGTGGCCGACCCGGAGCGGGCCGCGCGCGTCGCCGGGATCGCCGTACGCCACGCGCGGTTGAAGCACACGGCGAACGCGGACAAGAGGATCGCGCTGGTCTTCACCGCCTACCCGACCAAGCACTCCCGGGTCGGCAACGCGGTGGGCCTGGACACCCCCGCCTCGGCGGTACGGGTGCTGGACGCGCTGCGCGACGCCGGATACCTCGTGGAGGGGTACCCCGACAACGGGGACGAGCTGATCCACCGCCTCATCGAGGCCGGCGGGCACGACGTGGAGTGGCTCACGGAGGAGCAGCTGGCCGCCGCGCCCGCGCGCGTGCCGCTGGCCGACTACCTGGCGTGGTTCGACGAACTCGAGCCGGACCTCGGGGGAGCCATGCTGGAGGCGTGGGGCGAGCCGCCGGGAACGCTCTACGTCGACGGTGACGACATCGTCCTCGCCTCCCTCCGGTTCGGGAACGTCGTCGTCATGATCCAGCCGCCGCGCGGCTTCGGCGAGAACCCGATCGCGATCTACCACGACCCCGACATGCCGCCGTCGCACCACTACATGGCGGCGTACCGGTGGCTGGAGGCCGCGCCGTCGGAGGGGGGTTTCGGCGCCGACGCGATCGTGCACATGGGCAAGCACGGCACGATGGAGTGGCTGCCCGGCAAGGGCCTCGGGCTGTCCCGCGGCTGTGCCCCGGACGCCGTCCTCGGCGAACTCCCGCTGGTCTACCCGTTCATCGTCAACGACCCCGGCGAGGGCACCCAGGCCAAGCGGCGCGGGCACGCCACGGTCGTCGACCACCTGGTGCCGCCGATGGCCCGCGCCGACACCTACGGCGACCTGGCCAAGCTGGAGCAGCTGCTCGACGAGTACGCCCTGGTCTGCGACCTGGACCCGGCGAAGGCGCCGGCGGTGCGGGCGCAGATCTGGACCCTGGTCAAGGCGGCCGAACTGCACCACGACCTGCACGTGGCGGAGCAGCCGGACGACGACGGGTTCGACGAGTTCGTCATGCACATCGACGGCTACCTCTGCGAGATCAAGGACGTGCAGATCCGCGACGGCCTGCACGTCCTGGGCGGCGGTCCGGTCGGCGAGCCGCGCGTGAACCTGGTGCTGGCCGTGCTGCGGGCCTCGCAGGTGTGGGGCGGGCAGGCGAACGCGCTGCCCGGGCTGAGGGCTTCGCTGGCCGCCCACTTCGGGCTGGTGGAGAAGGACCTGCTGGCCGAGCCGGGGGCCCCGGTGAAGGTCCCGGCGGAACTCACCGACCTGGTGGCGGGTCCGGCGCGGACGGCCGCCGACACGATCGACCTGCTGGAGCAGTTGTGCCGGCGGCTCGCGGAGGGCATGGAGTCCCGGGCGTGGGACGTGACGGCCGTACCCGGGCTGGTGGACGACGTGCTCGGCACCCGTCTCGCGGGCGCCGTCGCGGTGTTGGAGTTCGCCTGCACGGAGGTCGTACCCCGGCTCGCGCGGACCACGGACGAGATCGGCAACATCCTCCGCGCGCTGCGCGGCGGTTACGTCCCGGCGGGCCCGTCCGGCTCGCCGACGCGCGGCCTGGTGAACGTCCTGCCGACCGGCCGCAACTTCTACTCCGTCGACCCCAAGGCCATCCCTTCCAGGCTGAGCTGGGAGGTCGGCCTGTCGCTGGCGGACTCGCTGGTGGCGCGCTACCTCCAGGACACGGGCGCGTACCCGAAGTCCGTCGGCCTGACGGTCTGGGGCACGTCCGCCATGCGCACCCAGGGCGACGACATCGCCGAGATCCTCGCCCTGCTGGGCTGCCGCCCGGTCTGGGACGACGCCTCGCGCCGGGTCACGGGCTTCGAGGTGGTCCCGCTGACGGAGCTGGGCCGGCCCCGCATCGACGTCACCGTGCGCATCTCCGGCTTCTTCCGGGACGCGTTCCCGCACGTCGTCGCTCTGATCGACGACGCGGTGCGGGCGGTGGCCGAGCTGGACGAGCCCGCCGAGTCCAACTACGTGCGGGCGCACGCCGACGAGGACACCGCCCGGCACGGCGACCGGCGGCGCGCGACCGCCCGCGTCTTCGGCTCCAAGCCGGGCGCGTACGGCGCGGGTCTGCTGCCGCTGATCGACGCGCGGAACTGGCGCTCCGACGCGGACCTCGCCGAGGTGTACGCGGTGTGGGGCGGCTACGCGTACGGCCGCGGGCTCGACGGGCGGGCGGCGCGCGGGGACATGGAGACGGCGTTCAGGCGGATCGCGGTGGCGGCGAAGAACGTCGACACGCGCGAGCACGACCTCGTCGACGCCGACGACTACTTCCAGTACCACGGCGGCATGGTCGCCATGGTGCGGCACCTGACGGGCGCCTCCCCCGAGGCGTACGTCGGCGACTCGGCCGTGCCGGACCAGGTGCGGACCCGCACGCTCGGCGAGGAGACGCACCGCGTCTTCCGGGCCCGCGTGGTCAACCCACGCTGGATGGCGGCCATGCGCCGGCACGGCTACAAGGGCGCCTTCGAGATGGCGGCGACCGTCGACTACCTCTTCGGCTACGACGCCACTGCTGGGGTCGTCGACGACTGGATGTACGAGAAGCTCAGCGCGGAGTACGTCTTCGACGCCGAGAACCGGGACTTCATGAAGAAGTCCAACCCGTGGGCCCTGCGCGGGATCACGGAACGGCTCCTGGAGGCCGCCGACCGCGGGCTGTGGGCGGAGCCGGACGCGGACACGCTCGAGCGGCTCCGGGCCACCTACCTCGAGCTGGAGGGCGACTTGGAGGGCGACGAGAAGTGAGTACCCCGTTTCCGTTCACCGCGGTCGTCGGGCAGGACGACCTGCGGCTCGCGCTCCTGCTCAACGCCGTCTCCCCGGCCGTCGGCGGAGTACTCGTCCGCGGTGAGAAAGGGACTGCGAAAAGCACGACCGTACGCGCTCTCTCCGCGCTCCTGCCCGAGGTGAACGTGGTTGCCGGGTGCCGTTTCTCCTGCGACCCCGATGCCCCGGACCCCGCCTGCCCGGACGGGCCGCACGAGCCCGGTGCCTTCGAGTCGCGTCCGGCGCGCATGGTCGAGCTGCCCGTCGGCGCCTCCGAGGACCGGCTCATCGGGGCGTTGGACATCGAACGCGCTCTCACCGAAGGCGTCACAGCATTCGAGCCGGGTCTCCTCGCCTCCGCGCACAGAGGCATTCTCTACGTCGACGAAGTCAACTTGCTGCATGACCACCTGGTCGACGTCCTGCTGGACGCCGCCGCGATGGGCGCCTCGTACGTCGAGCGCGAGGGAGTCTCCGTACGGCACGCCGCCCGCTTCCTGCTCGTCGGCACCATGAACCCCGAAGAGGGCGAGCTGCGGCCGCAGTTGCTGGACCGGTTCGGGCTGACCGTGGAGGTCGCGGCCTCGCGGGAACCCGGGCAGCGGGTGGAGGTCGTGCGGCGGCGGCTGGCGTACGACGACGATCCCGCCGCCTTCGCCGTCCGCTGGGCGGACGAGGAGGCCGCCGTACGGGCGCGGATCGTCGCGGCGCGGGAACTGTTGCCGTCGGTGCGGCTGGGCGAAGGGGCGCTGCGGCAGATCGCGGCGACCTGCGCGGCCTTCGAGGTGGACGGCATGCGGGCCGACATCGTGATGGCGCGTACCGCCACCGCGCTGGCCGCCTGGGCCGGGCGGACCGATGTGCTCGCGGAGGACGTGCGGCAGGCGGCGCTGCTGGCGCTGCCGCACCGCCGCAGGCGCAATCCCTTCGACGCGCCGGGGCTCGACGAGGACAAGCTCGACGAGACGCTGGAGCAGTTCGGCGACTCCTCGGACGACGAGGACCCCGACCCCGACGGTGGCGGCGGCGGTGGCGGCGGGCAGCCCCCGCGGGGCGACGGCGACCCGCAGGGCGGCGACACCGACGCGCGTCCCGAGGCCGGTGAGGGCGGGGAGCCGCGGACGTCCGGCGCCGGAGCGGGCGAGCAGGCCCCCGCGCGGGCCGCCGAGCCGTTCCGCACGAAGGTGCTGAGCGTGCCCGGCATCGGCGAGGGTGCCGCCGGGCGTCGTTCCCGCGCGCGGACCGAGCACGGGCGGACCACCGGGGCCCGCCGCCCCCGGGGGACGCTCACCAAGCTGCACCTGGCCGCGACCGTGCGGGCCGCCGCACCGCACCAGCGGGCGCGGGGCCGGTCGGGCCCGGGTCTCGTCGTGCGGCGGGACGATCTGCGGCAGGCGACGCGGGAGGGGCGCGAGGGCAACCTCGTGCTGTTCGTCGTCGACGCCTCCGGGTCGATGGCGGCCCGGCAGCGGATGGGCGCCGTGAAGGGCGCCGTGCTGTCGTTGCTGCTGGACGCGTACCAGCGGCGGGACAAGGTGGGGCTGGTGACGTTCCGGGGTTCCTCGGCCGACGTCGCGCTGCCGCCGACCTCGTCCGTGGACGCGGCGGCGGCCCGGCTGGAGTCGCTGCCGACCGGGGGGCGGACACCGCTGGCCGCCGGGCTGCTCAGGGCGCACGAGGTGCTGCGGGTCGAGCGGCTCCGGGATCCGGCCCGGCGGGCGCTGGTCGTCGTCGTGACGGACGGGCGGGCCACCGGCGGCCCCGAGCCGGTGGCGCTGGCGGGGCGTGCGGCGCGGCTGTTCGCGGCCGGGGGCGTCGCGTCGGTGGTCGTGGACTGCGAGTCGGGGCCCGTGCGGCTGGGGCTCGCGGGGCGGCTCGCGGGTGAGCTGGGGGGCACGGCGGTGACGTTGGACGAGCTGCGGGCGGACAGCATCGCCGGACTGGTCAAGGACGTACAGAGGAGGGCCGCGTAATGCCTCAGGGACAGCCGAGTGTGGTGCCGGACGACGGGCTGACCACGCGGCAGCGCCGCAACCGCCCGCTGGTCGTCGTGCACACGGGCATCGGCAAGGGCAAGTCGACCGCCGCGTTCGGGCTCGCGCTGCGCGCCTGGAACCAGGGGTGGCCGATCGGGGTGTTCCAGTTCGTCAAGTCGGCGAAGTGGAAGGTCGGCGAGGAGAACGCGCTGCGGGTGCTCGGTGCATCCGGCGAGGGCGGGTCCGTCGACTGGCACAAGATGGGCGAGGGCTGGTCCTGGGTCCAGCGGGACCTCCAGGGGGACAACCTCAGCAACGAGGAGAAGGCCCGGGAGGGCTGGGAGCAGGTCAAGCGTGACCTGGCCGCCGAGACCTACAAGCTGTACGTGCTGGACGAGTTCGCGTACCCGATGCACTGGGGCTGGGTCGACACGGACGAGGTCGTGGACGTGCTCCGCGGCCGGCCCGGCACCCAGCATGTCGTGATCACCGGCCGGAACGCGCCCGTCGAGCTCGTGGACTTCGCCGACCTCGTCACCGACATGTCCAAGGTCAAGCACCCCATGGACGCCGGGCAGAAGGGGCAGAGGGGCATCGAGTGGTGACGTCCTCGTCCGTGCCCCGGCTGGTCGTCGCCGCGCCGTCGTCCGGCAGCGGCAAGACCACCGTGGCCACGGGGCTGATGGCGGCGCTGACCGGGCGGGGGCTCGCCGTCTCCCCGCACAAGGTCGGGCCCGACTACATCGACCCCGGGTACCACGCGCTCGCCACCGGGCGCGCGGGGCGCAACCTCGACGCGTATCTGTGCGGACCCGAGCTGATCGGGCCGCTGTTCCTGCACGGGGCGCGCGGGTGCGACATCGCCGTCGTCGAGGGTGTGATGGGGCTGTACGACGGGGCCGCCGGGGAGGGTGAACTGGCGTCCACCGCCCATGTGGCGAAGCTGCTGCGGGCGCCGGTGGTACTCGTCGTGGACGCGTCGGCGCAGTCGCGGTCGGTGGCGGCGCTGGTGCACGGGTTCGCGTCCTGGGATCCGCAGGTGCGGGTGGGGGGCGTGATCCTGAACAAGGTGGCGTCCGACCGGCACGAGGAGCTGCTGCGGGAGGCGCTGGACTCGGCCGGGGTTCCCGTGCTGGGGGTGCTGCGGCGGGCGGCTCCGGTTCGGACGCCGTCGCGGCACCTGGGGCTGGTTCCGGTGGCCGAGCGGCGGGCTCCGGCGGTGGAGGCGGTCGCCGCCATGGCGGCGCAGGTGGCGGCGGGGTGCGATCTGGAAGGGCTGCTTGCGCTGGCCCGCGGCGCGGGCACGTTGCCCTGCGCGGCGTGGGACGCGGCCGAGGCCCTGGCTGTCCCGCCCCCGCCGCCCCTTCCCGTCCCGGCCCCGGGGGCTGCCGCTCCCAGCCCCCCGCGGCCGTCCCTGAACGGGCCCCGTCCTCGAACGCCGGACCGGCCGAGTGAGGCCGGCCGGCGCTCGAAAGTGACCGTTGCGCTGGCCGGAGGCCCCGCCTTCACCTTCTCCTACGCCGAGCACGCCGAGCTGCTCACCGCCGCCGGAGCCGAGGTCGTGTCCCTCGATCCGCTCCGGGACGAACAGCTGCCGGACGGTACCCGCGGGCTCGTCATCGGGGGCGGGTTCCCCGAGGTGTACGCCGCCGAGCTGTCCGCCAACGAGCCCCTGCGCAAGGCGGTCGCCGAGTTCGCCCTGAGCGGTTCCCCGGTCGCCGCCGAGTGCGCCGGGCTGCTCTACCTCTGCCGGGAGCTCGACGGGCGGCCGATGTGCGGGGTGGTGGACGCCCGCGCCCGGATGACCGAGCGGCTGACCCTCGGCTACCGGGACGCCGTGGCCGTGGGCGACAGCGTGCTCGCCGCCGCCGGGACCCGGATGCGCGGGCACGAGTTCCACCGGACGGCCGTCGAGCCCGGGGCGGGGGCGGCGCCCGCCTGGGGTGTGCGCGGCCCCGGGCGACGCGTCGAAGGTTTCGTGCAGCAGGGCGTGCACGCGAGTTATCTGCACACCCACTGGGCGTCCGAGCCCGGTGTGGCCCGTCGGTTCGTCGAGAGGTGCCGGACGTCATGAGCAGCAGACTGGTCGGGGTCGGGGTGGGGCCCGGTGATCCGGAGCTGGTCACCGTCAAGGGGGTCAACGCCCTGCGCGCGGCCGATGTCGTGGTCGTACCCGTGATGGACAGCGGTGAGCGCGGGCGGGCCGAAGCGACCGTGCTGCACTACGTGCCGCGGGAGAAGGTCGTCCGGGTCGTGTTCGCGCTCAACGAGCGGACCGACCGGGCGCGGCGGGAGACCGCCTGGGACGTGGCCGGTGAGCGGGTCGCCGGGCTGCTGAGGGAACGGGGGTCCGTGGCCTTCGCGACCATCGGGGACCCGAACGTGTACTCCACCTTCACCTATCTCGCGCAGACGATCGCCGAGCTGGTGCCGGGGACGCTCGTGGAGACCGTGCCCGGGATCACCGCCATGCAGGATCTCGCCGCACGCTCGGGTGCCGTGCTCGCCGAGGGCACCGAGCCGCTGACGCTCGTGCCGGTGACCGCCGGTTCGGCCGTGCTGAAGGAGGCCCTCGCGGGTCCCGGGACGGTCGTGGCGTACAAGTTCGGGCGGCAGGCCGCTCAGGTCGCCCGGGCGCTGCGGGAGACCGGCCGGCTCGAGGGTGCCGTGTGGGGGTCGGCGCTCGGGCTGGCGGAGGAGTCGATACGGCCGGCCGCCGAGCTGGACGGCGGTCCGCTGCCGTACCTCTCCACGCTGATCGCGCCGGCGCGGCGGGACGGCGGGCGGGGCGGGAAGCTGTGAGAGCGCCGCACGCGTCAGCCGGAGATGCCCACGACCAGCCAGATGAACGCCGCTCCGGCCACCGTGCACAGCAGGGTGGAGCGGGCGGGGTGCTCGTGGTGGGCCTCGGGGAGGATCTCGGCGGCGGCGAGGTAGAGCAGCGCGCCGCCGAACAGGCCGAGGTACCCGCCGAGGAGCTCCTCCGGGACGGTCAGGAACACGGTCGAGGCGGCGCCCAGCACGGGCGCGCAGGCGTCGGCGACGAGCATGGCCACGGCCTTGCGGCGCGCGTTGCCGTACAGGCTCGTGAGGGTGAAGGTGTTGAAGCCGTCCGCGAAGTCGTGGGCGATGACGGCGAGCGCGACCGCCGCGCCCATGCCGCCGCCCACCTGGAAGGCCGCGCCGATCGCGACGCCGTCCATGGCGCTGTGGCCGACCATCGCGGACGCGGCCGCCAGGCCCACCTCGGGCGCGCGGTGATTGTGTGCCTCGGCGCCACCGTGCGAGGCCTGCCGGGCGGCCAGCGTCCGTTCCACCAGATGGGCGAGGAGGAAGCCGGTCACGAACAGCAGCAGGGCCGCCGGCACGCCGAACACCGGCCGGCCGGCCGCGCGCAGCGCCTCCGGCAGCAGGTCGAGGCCGACCACCCCCAGCATCAGGCCGCCGGCCAGGCCGAGGACCAGGTGGCGGCGATCGGTCACGCGTTGTGCCGTCCAGCCCCCGGCCAGCGTCATCAGGAACGCGCCCAGCGCGACGAAGACCGCCATGTGTTCTTGCTATCCGATCGACCCGCGCGCACGCATCCCCGGCCGTAGCCGCCGCGCTCACAGGACTTTTGCTCGTAGGACTTGTAGGAGAGGACAGATTCTCATGGCCGATGCCCCCACCGGCAAGGTGACCTTCGTCGGTGCCGGCCCCGGCGCCGCCGACCTGCTGACGTTCCGTGCCGCGCGCGCCATCGCCGAGGCCGACGTGGTGATCTGGGCGGCCAGCCTGGTCCAGGCGGAGGTCCTCGGGCACGCGCGCAAGGACGCCGAGATCCTGGACTCGGCGGCCATGTCCCTGGAGGACGTCGTCACCGTGTACGAGCGGGCCCACCGGGAGGGCCTGAAGGTGGCCCGTATCCACTCCGGCGATCCGGCCCTGTGGGGCGGCACGCAGGAGCAGCTCGACCGGTGCGCCCGGATCGGGATCGGGACGGAGGTCGTGCCCGGCGTCTCCGCCTTCTCCGCCGTGGCCGCACTCGCGCGGCGGGAGCTGACGGTCCCGGAGGTGGCGCAGTCGGTCGTGCTCACCCGGCTGGGCGGCGGCAAGACGCCGATGCCGCCGGGCGAGGAGGTGCGCGAGTTCGCCCGGCACGGCACCACCATGGCGATCTTCCTGTCCGCGGCCCGCAGCGGGCAGCTGGTGCGGGAGCTGCTGGAGGGCGGCTATCCGACGACCACCCCGGTCGTCGTGGCGTACCAGGCGACGTGGCCGGAGGAGCTGGTCGTGAGGTGCACGGTCGGCACGCTGGAGGAAACCGTCAAGGAGCACCGGCTCTGGAAGCACACCCTCTTCCTGGTCGGCCCGGCCCTGGACGCCGAGGGCACCCGCTCGCACCTGTACCACCCCGGTCACTTCCACGGCTACCGCAAGGCCGATCCCGAGGCCCGCCGGGCTCTGCGCGAGCGGGGGGCGAGTACGTGATCACCGTCGTCGGTACGGGAACGGGTGCGCCGGCCGACGCCGCCGCGGTGGCGGGGGCCGAGCTCGTCGTGGGCGGGCGGCGGCACCTGGACGCCGCGGTGCTGCCCGAGGCCGCCGAACGGATCGTGCTGGGCCCGCTGGCACCCGCCCTGGACACCGTGCGGGAGTACGTCGACCAGGGCCGGCGCGTGGTCGTGCTGGCCTCGGGCGACCCGGGGTTCTTCGGGATCGTGCGGGCGCTGGCCGAACGGTTCGGGGCCGAGCGGCTGGACGTGCGGCCGGGGGTGTCGTCCGTCGCGGCCGCTTTCGCCCGGCTGGGTCTGGCCTGGGACGACGCGGTGGTGGTCAGCGCGCACGGACGGGACGCGCGGACGGCCGTGCACGTGTGCCGGGCGCATCCGAAGGTCGCGGTGCTGACCGGGCCCGGCGCCGGTCCGGCCGAGCTGGGCGCGGCGCTCGCCCGCACCGCCCCCGGGCGGGTCCTCGTCGTCGCGTCGGCGCTGGGCGACGCCGCCCGCGAGCGCGTGGAGCGGGTCTCCCCCGCCGAGGCCGCCGAGCGGGACTGGGGTGCGGCGGTGAGCGTCGTGCTGTGCCTGGACGAGTCGCGGACGCTCGGTCCCGTACGGACGCTCGCGGGCCCGGCCGCCGCGGCTGCCGGGTGGGCGCTGGACGAGACCGGCTTCGCGCACCGCGACTCGATGATCACCAAGTTCGAGGTGCGGGCGCTGGCCCTGGCCCGGCTCGGGCCCCGTCCCGGCGAGCTGGTGTGGGACGTGGGCTCCGGGTCCGGGTCGGTCGCCGTGGAGTGCGCGCGGCTCGGTGCCGCCGTCAGCGCGGTGGAGAAGGCCCCGGACGGGGTGGAGCGGATCCGCGCCAACGCCGTCGCGCACGGCGTCGACGTGCACGTGGTGCACGGCACGGCACCCGAGGTACTGGCCGGGCTGGACGACCCCGACGCCGTGTTCGTCGGCGGCGGGGGGCGCGGGCTGCCCGGCATCGTCGGTGTCTGCGCGCGGCGGGCCCGGCGGGCCGTGGTCGTCGCGATGGCCGCGCTGGACCGGGTCCCGGCGGTCCGGGCCGCGCTCACCGGCGCCGGGTTCGCCTGCGACGGCGTACTGCTGCAGTCGTCCCGGCTCGCGCCGCTGCCGGGGGACGTGACCCGGCTGGCGGCGACCAATCCCGTTTTCCTGCTGTGGGGAACCAGAGCCCCCAGCCGTAGCGAAGGAGTCGCTCAGTGATCGGCCTCATTTCCGCCACCGCGGCGGGGGCGGCCGCGCGCGACCGGCTGGCCGCCGCGTGGCCGGGCCGTACGCGCGTGTACGACGGTCCCGTCGGGGACGCCGTGCGGGCCGCGTTCGTGGAGTGCGAGCAGCTCGTGTGCTTCCTGGCGACGGGGGCCGTGGTGCGGCTCCTGGCGCCGCTGCTGGCGGACAAGGTGTCGGACCCGGGTGTGGTCTGCGTCGACGAGGGCGGACGGTTCGCCGTGTCGCTGGTGGGCGGGCACGGCGGCGGGGCCAACGGGCTCGCCCGCGAGGTGGGCGGGGTGCTGGGCGCCGAGCCGGTGGTGACCACCGCGACGGACTCCGTCGGGCTGCCGGGCCTCGACACGCTCGGACTCGCGGTGGAGGGTGCCGTCGCGGCCGTCTCGCGGGCCCTGCTGGACGGTGAGCCCGTCGCCCTGGAGACCGAGGTGCCGTGGCCGCTGCCGCCGCTGCCGACGGCGCCGGAGGGGGCGTACACGATCCGGCTGACCGACCGGGACGTCGTGGCGGGCGAGCGCGAGGTGCTGCTGCGGCCGCCGTCCCTGGTGGTCGGGGTCGGGGCCTCGAGGGGCGCGCCGGCCGACGAGGTGCTCCGCCTGGTCGAGGCCGCGCTGCGGGACGCCGGGCTCTGCGCGAGGTCCGTCGCCGAACTCGCCACCGTCGACGCCAAGGCCGGGGAGCCGGGCATCGTGGCCGCCGCCGAGCGGCTGGGCGTGCCGCTGGTGACCCATACGGCCGAGGTGCTGGCGGGCGTCGAGGTGCCCAACCCGTCCGACGCGCCGCTGGCCGCGGTCGGCACGCCGTCCGTCGCGGAGGCCGCCGCGCTGGTCCGGGGTGGCGAACTCCTCGTTCCCAAGCGGAAGTCGGCGGCGAGCCCGGCGATGGCGACCTGTGCCGTGGTACGGCGGCCGGGGCGCGGACGGCTCGCGGTGGTCGGGCTCGGGCCGGGCGCCCGGGATCTGCTCACCCCGCGCGCCGAGGCGGAGCTGCGGCGGGCGTCCGTGCTCGTCGGGCTCGACCAGTACGTCGACCAGATCCGCGACCTGCTGCGGCCCGGCACCCGGATCCTCGAGTCGGGGCTCGGCGCGGAGGAGGAGCGGGCGCGCACGGCGGTCGCTCAGGCCCGCGCGGGGCACGCGGTCGCGCTGATCGGCAGCGGGGACGCGGGCGTGTACGCGATGGCCTCGCCGGCGCTCGCCGAGGCCCGCGACGACATCGACGTGATCGGGGTGCCCGGGGTGACGGCGGCGCTCGCGGCCGGGGCGGTGCTGGGCGCGCCGCTCGGCCACGACCACGTCTCGATCAGCCTGTCCGACCTGCACACGCCGTGGGAGGTCATCGAGCGGCGGGTGCGGGCGGCGGCCGAGGCGGACCTCGTGGTGACCTTCTACAACCCGCGCTCGCGGGGCCGCGACTGGCAGTTGCCGAAGGCGCTCGCGATCCTCGCCGGGCACCGGGAGCCGGCCACGCCCGTCGGTGTCGTGCGCAACGCCTCGCGGCCGGACGAGTCCAGCCGGCTGACGACGCTGGACGCGCTGGACGCGACGACGGTCGACATGATGACGGTCGTCACCGTGGGCAATACGGCGACCCGTGAGATCGCGGGCCGCATGGTGACGCCGCGCGGCTACCGCTGGCAGGAGGCCGCCGAATGAAGCGTGTGGTCCACCCGATCGAGGTGGAGTCCTACCGGCGGCTGCGTGCCCGCCTGGACACCTCGCACTTCCCGACGCTGACCCGGGCCGTCGTGGAGCGGGTCGTCCACTGCGCCGCCGACCTCGAGTACGCCACCGATCTCGTCATGGCCGAGGGCGACCTGGTCAGGGCGCACGCCGCGCTGCACGGCGGGGCGCCGGTCGTCGTGGACGTGGAGATGGTCGGGGCCGGCATCACCCGGCGCGAGACCGTCTGCCGGCTCCGGGACGCCGGGTCCGAGCCGGGTCTGACCCGTTCGGCGCACGCGATACGGCTCGCGTACGAGCAGGTCGGTCCGGGTGCCCTCTGGGTGATCGGCAACGCGCCGACCGCGCTGGAGGAGCTGCTCACCCTGGACGCCGATCCGGCGCTCGTGATCGGTCTGCCCGTCGGCTTCGTCGGCGCCGCCGAGTCCAAGGCCGCGTTGCGCGCGAGCGGACTGCCCGCCGTGAGCAACGTGTCCGAGAAGGGCGGTTCGGCGGTCGCCGCCGCCGCGCTCAACGCCCTGCTGTACCACCCCGTCCCCGCTGAGGAGAAGCCGTGACCACCCCGCCGCCCGCCCTGCTCATCGCCGGCCACGGCACCCGGGACGACGCCGGAGCCGAGGCGTTCCGTGACTTCGTCCGGGAACTGGGCCGCCGCCACCCCGAGCTGCCCGTCGCGGGCGGCTTCATCGAGCTGTCCCCGCCGCCGCTGGGCGACGCGGTGACCGAGCTGGTGGACCGGGGCGTACGCCGTTTCGCCGCCGTCCCGCTGATGCTGGTCTCCGCCGGGCACGCCAAGGGCGACATCCCGGCCGCGCTGGCCCGCGAGAAGGAACGGCACCCCGGGATCTCCTACACCTACGGCCGTCCGCTCGGCCCGCACCCGGCGCTGCTGAACGTGCTGGAGCGGCGGCTGGACGAGGCGCTCGGCACCGCGGCGCGCAGGCCGGAGGACCGGGCCGACGTGACCGTGCTGCTCGTCGGCCGCGGCTCGACCGATCCGGACGCCAACGCCGAGGTGCACAAGGCCGCCCGGCTGCTGTGGGAGGGGCGCGGGTACGCCGGTGTGGAGACGGCGTTCGTGTCGCTGGCGGCTCCGGACGTGCCGAGCGGCCTCGACCGGTGCGCGAAGCTGGGGGCGCGGCGGATCGTCGTGCTGCCCTACTTCCTGTTCACCGGCATCCTGCCGGACCGGGTGCGGCAGCAGACCGCGGGCTGGGCCGCCGCGCACCCGGAGACCGAGGTGCGGTCGGCGGACGTCATCGGGCCCGAGCCGGAACTGCTCGACCTGGTCATGGAGCGGTACGAGGAAGCCGTCGGGGGCGACCTGCGGATGAACTGCGACTCGTGCGTGTACCGCATCGCGCTGCCCGGCTTCGAGGACAAGGTGGGTCTGCCGCAGCAGCCGCACTTCCACCCGGACGACGACGGAGACGGGGACGGGCACGGGCACGGGCACCACCATCACGGGGGGCACGCACACAGCCATGCGCACTGAGGACACCGTCACGGGCGGGCCCGATCTGCGCCACCACGGGGACGCCGAGGTCCGGGACGACGGGGCCGCGCTGGTCGACCTCGCCGTCAACGTCCGCGCGGACACCCCGCCCGGATGGCTGCGGGAGCACATAGCCGGGTCGCTGGACCTGCTCGCCGCCTACCCGGACGGGCGGGCCGCGCGGGCGGCGGTGGCCGGGCGGCACGGGGTCCCGGCGGAGCGGGTGCTGCTGACGGCGGGGGCGGCGGAGGCGTTCGTGCTGCTCGCGCGGGCGCTGGGGGTGCGCCGGCCGGTGGTGGTGCATCCGCAGTTCACCGAGCCGGAGGCGGCCCTGCGGGACGCGGGGCACGGCGTGGACCGGGTGCTGCTGCGGGAGGAGGACGGCTTCCGGCTGGATCCGGCGGCGGTCCCGGAGGACGCCGACCTGGTGGTGCTCGGCAATCCGACGAATCCCACGTCGGTGCTGCACCCGGCCGCGGCGATCGTCGCCCTGGCCCGTCCCGGGCGGGTGCTGGTGGTCGACGAGGCGTTCATGGACGCGGTGCCGGGCGAGCGGGAGGCGCTGGCCGGGCGGACCGACGTACCCGGGCTCGTGGTGCTGCGGAGCCTGACCAAGACGTGGGGGCTGGCCGGGCTGCGGATCGGCTACGTGCTGGCCGCGCCGGAGACGGTCGCGGAACTGGAGCGGGCCCAGCCGCTGTGGCCGGTGTCCACGCCCGCGCTGGCCGCGGCGGGGGCGTGCGTGGCCCCCCGGGCCCTGGCGGAGGCGGCGCACGCGGCCCACCGGGTGGCGTCGGACCGGGCCCATCTGGTGGCGGGGCTGTCCGCGTTCGCCGGGCGGGGCGTGCGGGTGGTGTCCCCTGCGGAGGGGCCGTTCGTCCTGGTGCGGATGGAGGGGGCGGCCGCCGTGCGGGAGCGGTTGCGGCAGCTGGGGTACGCGGTGCGGCGGGGGGACACCTTTCCCGGGCTCGGGGAGGGGTGGGTGCGGGTCGCTGTGCGGGACCGGGGGACGGTGGACGGGTTCCTGCGGGCGCTGGACGCCGCGCTGGGGTGAGCCGGAGCTCCGTCAGGGGCTCGCCCCTGGACCCCGGGGTTTCCCACCCTCCCACCATCTCGCCCCACCGGGAGGTGACCGCCCCTGGAGCTCCGCCCCGGACCCCGGCGGGCTCAGCCCTGCACTCCGGCGGGGTCCGCTGCCCCGTGGGGGTGCCGTCAGTTCTTTCGCCGCCGCACCAGCGCCACCGCTCCCCCGCCCGCCGCCAGGAGCACGGCCGAGCCTGCCGCGAGGTACGGGGTGAGGGAGTTCGCGCCGGTCTCCGCCAGGCCGGTCCTGGCGGGGGCGGCCTGGGGCTTGATGTCGGGGGCCGGGGTCCTGTGCGGGGTCTTGTGCGGGGCGGCCGGGGTCTCGCAGGTCGCCCCGGCCAGGGTGACGGTGCCCTCCACCTCGGCCACGTTCAGCTTCAGCGGGTTCACGGAGACCGTGAGCCGGAGGGCGGTGGCGGCCGCGGTGCGGGAGGTGGTCTCGCGCTGGGAGAGGTCCAGGCGGACCTGGCCGACGCCGGGCACGCGGACGTCCGTCGGTCCGCCGGCGGTGAGGGTGACGCGCTTTCCCAGGACCGTGACCGTGCCCGGGACGGCGGAGGCGGCGACCGGCGTCCTGCCGGGCTCGCAGGTCGCCCTCGCGGTGACGGTGTCCAGCTCGACGAGGGAGAGCAGGGGCAGGCCGGGGACGTGGAGCCGGGCGTGGGCGAGGTGGACGGTGGCTTCGGCGCGGGTCGCGGTCGCCGTCGTCTTCGCCGAGGCGACGTCCGCGCCGAGCACCGGGAAGGGCCGGCCCCCGCCCACGCCGTCCAGGCGGGCGGTGAGGGCGGTCCTCGCGGCGGTGTGCGGGGCCCGGACCTCGTTCAGGGAGACGGCGAACGGAACGTGCACGGTCCTGTTCACGAGGGACACGTCGAGCCCGGTGCGCAGCACGACGGCGGCGGCGCGGCCGTGGTCGCCGGCCGCCAGGGCGGAGCTCGCGGCGGCCGGTGTGACCGCCCCGGCGGCGAGTGCCGCGGCCGTCGCGACGGTGGCCCAGCGGCGTGCGGGCATGCGGAAGGTGGTGCCGTTCACGGTGGGGACCCCCAGGGGAGACGTGCTCGGGACCCGGCAAGAATCGCGCACCGAGGGTGAACCGTCAGCGATCCGGCGTCAGTTCACTCCATCGTGGATTTTCCGTCAGCGCGTGCGAATAGTCCGGTGGTTATTCGACCACGCGCCCGTTCAGCACCACCCGTCGCGGTGACGCCAGCACCCGTACGTCCGCACGGGGATCCGCCTCGTACACCACCAGGTCGGCCGGTGCGCCCTCCTCCAGACCGGGGCGGCCGAGCCACTTCCGCGCGCCCCAGCTCGTCGCGGAGAGGGCGTCGGCGGGCGGGAGGCCGGCGGCGACCAGTTCCGCGACCTCGGCCGCGACCAGGCCGTGGGCGAGCGAGCCCCCGGCGTCCGTGCCGACGTACACCGGGATCCCGGCGTCGTGGGCGCCGCGTACGGTGTCGTAGCGCCGTTCGTGGAGCCGGCGCATGTGGGCGGACCAGCGCGGGAACTTGGCCTCGCCGCCGTCGGCGAGCCGGGGGAAGGTGGCGATGTTGACGAGGGTGGGGACGATCGCGACGCCTCGCGAGGCGAACAGCGGGATCAGGTCCTCCGTCAGGCCCGTCGCGTGCTCGATGCAGTCGATGCCCGCCTCGACCAGGTCGCGCAGGGAGTCCTCGGCGAAGCAGTGCGCGGTCACGCGGGCGCCCAGGCGGTGGGCCTCGGCGATGGCCGCCTCGACCGCCTCGCGCGGCCAGCAGGCGGACAGGTCGCCGAGGTCGCGGTCGATCCAGTCGCCGACCAGCTTGACCCAGCCGTCGCCGCGCCGGGCCTCCCGGGCGACGTACGCGACGAGGTCGTCGGGCTCGATCTCGTGGGCGTAGCCCCGGATGTAACGGCGGGTGCGGGCGATGTGCCGGCCGGCCCGGATGATCTTCGGCAGGTCGTCGCGGTCGTCGGTCCAGCGGGTGTCGGAGGGCGAGCCCGCGTCGCGGATCAGCAGGGTGCCGGCCTCGCGGTCGGTCAGCGCCTGCTTCTCGGCCACGTCCTGCCCGACCGGGCCTTCGGCGCCGAGGCCGACGTGGCAGTGCGCGTCGACCAGGCCGGGCAGTGCCCAGCCCTCGACGGTCCTCACGTCGCGGGCGCCGGCGGGACGGTCGTACGAGATCCGGCCGCCGACCACCCACAGCTCGTCCCGGACCTCGTCCGCACCGACGAGGACCCGGCCCTTCACGTGCAGCACCGCGCGTTCGCTCATGCACCGCACCTTAATGAGCTACCGGCCGTCCTCGCCCACCCGGTCCGGGGCCCCCTCCTCCACCTCGGCCATCGCCGGGTCGAGGAGGCGGGAGAGGAAGTGGCGGGTCCGGTCGTGGCTCGGGGCGCCGATGACCTGGTCCGGGGAGCCGTCCTCGACGATCACGCCGCCGTCCATGAAGACGACCCGGTCGGCGACCTCGCGGGCGAAGGTCATCTCATGGGTGACGACCATCATGGTCATGCCCTCGTCGGCGAGGCGGCGCATCACCGCGAGGACGTCCCCGACGAGTTCCGGGTCGAGGGCGGAGGTCGGCTCGTCGAAGAGCATCACCTCCGGGCCCATGGCCAGCGCGCGGGCGATGGCGACGCGCTGCTGCTGGCCGCCGGAGAGGGACGAGGGATAGGAGTCCGCCTTGTCGGCGAGGCCCACCCGGCGCAGGTTCTCGGCGGCCACCGCGGCGGCCGTCGCCTTGTCCCGCCGGAGCACCCGGCGCTGCGGGAGGGTGAGGTTCTCGGTCACCGTGAGGTGCGGGAAGAGGTTGAACTGCTGGAAGACCATGCCGATGCGGCGGCGGGCCGCGTCGATGTCGACGTCGGGGTCGGTCAGCTCCACGCCGCCGACGAAGACCCGGCCCCCGGTGGGTTCCTCGAGGAGGTTGACGCAGCGCAGCAGGGTCGACTTGCCGGACCCGGAGGGGCCGATGACGCAGACCACCTCGCCCTGGCCGATCTCCAGGTCGATGCCGCGCAGCACGTGGTTGTCGCCGAAGGACTTGTGCAGGTCCTGGACCATGACTTCGGGGGTGCTCACTTGACGGCCTCCTGGGCCTTGGCCTCCATGCGGCGGACGGCGAAGCCGAGCGGGATCGTGACCAGCAGGTAGCACAGGCCGGCCACGAGGATCGGCGTGGAGTTGGCGGTCGTGCTGGCCAGGTCGCGGCCGAACTTGGACAGTTCGCGTTCCTCCAGGGTGACGCCGAGGAACAGCACCAGGGAGGAGTCCTTGAAGAGCAGGACGAGTTCGTTGGTGAGCGGCGGGAGGATGATCCGGAAGGCCTGCGGGACGATGATCGAGGCCATGGCGCGGGCGGGCGAGAAGCCCAGCGAACGGGCCGCCTCCATCTGCCCCTTGGGCACCGCCTGGATGCCGGCCCGGATCGTCTCGGCCATGTACGCGGCCGCCACCAGGCCGAGGGCGAGGGCCACCTTGCCGTACGTGCCGCCGATGATCTCGGTGCCGGGGAAGGCCAGCGGCACGGCCACGCCGATGAAGATGAAGATCAGCAGGGCGGGCAGGCCGCGGAAGATCTCGATGTAGATGCCGGCGAGCCAGCGGTAGGGGCCCACCGGCGACAGCCGCATCAGCGCGATGACCATGCCCAGCACCAGACCGACCAGGAAGCCGGACACGGTGTACAGCACGGTGTTCTTCAGCGCCAGGGTGATGATGTCGGGGAACATCTGCCGGGCGATGTCCGCCTGCGCGAACTGGTTCCGCAGCTGTCCCCAGTCGGCCGTGACCGCGAAGGCGGT
>NZ_JBEXLP010000029.1:0-85190 GCF_040610035.1 Streptomyces sp. NPDC004542 | reverse complement strand
GAGACGGTTCTCTTGGTCGAAAACCCATCTACCAGGGGCTTCACCATGTTGTCAGCCCAACGCCGCACCCAACAGCCAGGTTGGAAAGGGCTCACGGTAAGAACTGTTAGCCCTTTAATGAGCCTGCCTCTTTGATCCGTACCTGGGTCACATCCCTGAGGGGGCCGTGTCAGCCGGAGGACTCCGGGAGGGGTGTCCTCCGTGCGGCCGGGTCCCAGGACCCGCCGTGCGGACGGCGGCGCTGCGGAGTGGGCTCCGAGGACTCCGCGGGCTCGCATCTCGGTGAGGTCCGGCAGATGGACACCGGGCAGTGCGTCGAGAAGGTCGGCCTGTGCGGCGCGGATGCCCTGAGGGGGAGCCTCGGGGCCGGTGCCAAGAGTGCGGCGGGTGGTCACGGCGATCATCGTACGGGCGATCGCCGTTTCATAGGTGGTCGCTCGTGAAACACCGCGCGCGGCGACGATCATGCTGCACGTTTTCTGTTGCATGGGTTGTTTCAAATGAGTGGACAAATGAAACGGACACATGAAACAGTGATCACGTGAGCGACGACTACCAGCGTGTTGAAGCGCACGACTGCCCCATGTCCACCTGCGCCGCCCCGGCGGGCTCTCCGTGCCGCACGACCAAGGGCCGGGTGGCGATCCAGTACCACACGGCCCGCTTCCGGCTCGTGCCCTCACTGGCGAAGGCGCTGAACGTCCCCGTACCCGCGGTGCGGAAACCGGGCACGCCCTGGGTGGAGCTGCCGCGTCCGGCCGGGGCCGGCGCCGAGCCGGTCGGTCATGTCCGCATCGGTTACGCCCGCGCCTCCACCGCGCGCCAGTCCCTGGACTCGCAACTCGACTCCTTGGCCGCCGCCGGGGTCACCCGGGTGTTCTCCGAGAAGATCTCGACTCGCGCCACGAAGCGGCCGGAACTGGAGAAGGCCGTCACGCTCGCCCGCGAGATCCGCGCGTCCGGTGTCCGCGTCACCCTGGTCGTGCACGAACACAAGCGGCTCGGGCGCGGCATCGATCTCGCCACGCTAGCCGAAGAGCTGCGTGCCAGCGACGTGGGCTTGGAGTTCCTCACCGGAGAGCTTCAGGGCTCCCACGACCCGGGCGGCGTGGTCTTCACCGTGCTCGCCGCGTTGTCGGGCATGGAGCGCGAGTACATCCGCGACCGCACCCTGGAGGGCCACGAGGCGGCCCGCAAGCGAGGCAAGGCGATCGGCGGGGCCAGTGTCACCGACGACAACATGCTCGCCATGGCGCTGCACCTGCGGAACCAGGACCTGAGCCTGCGCGAGATCGCGGCCTGTCTCGTCATCACCAAGGGCGCCAAGAAGGGCCAACACCCCTCGCCGGCGACCATCATGCGAATGCTGCGCGAGCACGACGAACAGACAGCCGCCGCACAGCCCGTGGCGGTGTTGGAGCCCGCTGAGAACACCTGAGAGCACGCCAGGGCGCCATCAATCGCCCGATCCCCCATCCCCGATTCCTCACGAAGGAGTAGCCCTGTGACGACCCCGCAGTCCGCGGACCCGTTCGCGAACGTGCCGACGGCGCTGGTGTACGACACGTTCACCGAGACCGCCAACCAGCTCACCGCCCGCTACACGCAGTTGTCCGATACCGCCTCCACGCCCGAGGAGCGCGAGCGGTGGTGGCAGAAGGTTCTGGAGCTGCGGACGGTCAAGCGTGCGGTGCCGGCCGCCGACCGGGACCAGCTGATCGCCCACGTTCAGGGCTGGAAGGCCGAACTGGCTGGTCTGAAGGGCGACCGTGGCTGAGGCGAGCGACTACTTCCTCACCGAGAAGCAGCTCCGCGACCGCTTCGAGGAGCGCGTCAAAGACTTCGTCTTCTCCGGTTACACGCCGCAGGACCAGCCGGTGCTGGTCCTGCTGGGCGGACAGCCCGCGGCGGGCAAGAGCCAGGCCATGGCGGCCGCCGAGCAACGGCACGCCGACCGGCAGCTGGTCCCCCTGACCGGCGACGAGCTGCGCCCCTTTCACCCCCAGCACCAGGAGATCCTGGACAACGAGCCGTGGCTGTTCCCCGACGCAACCGGGCAGGCCTCCGGCGCCTGGGTGCGGATGAGTATCGAGCACGCCCGGAACAACGGCTACAGCCTCATACTCGAAGGCGTCTTCCGGGACCCGGCCATGACCCTGGCCACGGCGGAGGAGTTCGCCGGGCGCGGGCACCGCGTCGAGGTCGTCGGCCTGGGCGTGCGCGCCGAGCGCAGCCGGCTGGACAGCCTCTACCGGTTCCTGGAGGGCGGCCGCTGGACTCCGCCGGACCTGCACGACCTGGCCTACCGGATGATGCCGGAGACGATCGCGGCCTCCGAGGCGAGCCCCGCCGTGCAGCGGATCACCATCACCGACCGTACCGGCGCCGATCTGTACGTCAACGACCGCGCCTCCAACGGAGAGTGGACCGGCGAACCGGCAGCCGTACAGGCGCTGCAGGCCAGCCGTGCCCGGCCGTTCCCGCCGGACGAGGTGGCCGGCTGGCTCGGCCTGCACCAGCAGGTCGTGACGGAGCTCGCGGCACGCGGCCAGGTCGACGCGACCTCGATACCGGTGCTGCAGCAAGTCGCCGTCGATGCCGAGACGGTCGCCGCGATGGATCCCGATCCGCAGAGCCCGGCCCGCCTCGCGCACACGGCGGTGCGCCCGCTGCTGCAGACGTTGTCCACCGTGCCGGTCATCCCTGATTCCCCGTTGCCGCTGCTGCTGACGCCCGACGAGGTCCTGACAGCGCGGGCGGACCGGATCGCCCGGGCGACCGTCGAAACATCTCCAGACGTCCCCGAGCCCCGCCCCTCCGTCGATCCGGTCCAGCGGCTGATCGAGCGGGGTGCGGCGCCGGAGCTGATCGAACGGGCCCGGACGGCCGCCCAGGAGGACCAGGCGTACGCGCAGGCGACGGCGCAGCGGTCCGGGCAGCATGCTGCCCGGCTGGGCGAGGAAGGCCAACGGATCTCCGCCGAGTTGGAGCGGCGCCAGGCGCTCACGCCCGTGATGCGGCAGGCCGAGAACTCGCTGCGGCAACGGCTGCACGACCGGCGGGCATCAGCAGCACCATCGCCGCAGGCTTCCCCGTCCGCGACGCCGCGAATACAAGGACCCCAGCAGCGTCAACGGGGCCAATCGCTCTAGCTGCTGGTCAGCCCGTGTTGCCCCCATTGGATCCGATGGGGGGCAACACCGTCAGCGTGCCTGGCCCTGCTGCCGGGCCTGGTCGGTCGTCGGTCGCGGGACGAATGCCGATGGCCCGGTCGCCGGGCGCGGGACCTGTGCCGGTGCAGCCGCCCGCTGCTGCCTGCGTTCCGCCGCCTCGGCCTGCTGCTGGGCCGGGGTGAGCTGTCGGCGCCGGTGGACCTCGGCGTCGACCTGTTCGGTCTGTTGGTGCAGCCGCTCCGCCCGGGCGTGGGCCTTGGCGCTTTGCTCACGGGCGTACAGCTGGTCCTCGCGGGCGGCAGCGCGCGCCCGTTCGATCAGCTCCCGGTCGGCGCCCTGGTCGGCGAGGCGCTGGGCCATGCGGAAGGCGGCGTCGGGGGCCTCGGCCTCCGCCAGGCGCCGCGCGGCCTCCTCGGCGCGGATCAGCCGGATCTGACGTTCTTGGATCTCCCAGTCCGTCAGCAGCTTCAGCGGCATGGGGGAGTCGAGTTTCAGCTCCTCCGCCGCCGCACTCCGCCACGCGGGCCTGGCGGGCACGGGCTGTTCCGGGGTGCTCACCTGGGACCTCCTCCTTCAGTCGGTCTGGGCGTGGCCGCTATGCCGACATGCCCCGTGAACCCGCGGGGGCGGCCGGGGCGGCGGGAGCCGCGACCCGGGGGCGCGGTGCGGCAACCTGCGGTGCGACGGCCCGGGGGGCGGGCGCCGGGCCGGTGAGGCCGGGCGGCAGGGTGACCGCGAGCCGCCCACCGTGGTGCTCGGCCAGGGTGGCCAGGGCCCGCAGGGCTTCGACGTCGCCTTCGGCGAACCGGGGCGGCTGCCCTGCCTGGGCATGTCGGACGTTCGCGGCCGCGGCGCGCTCCACCAGTTGCTGGGCGGTCCGGCCGACGTCCCCGTACGGGCCGGCGGCCGTGCCGGGACCGTCGGGCAGGTCAGCCGCAGGCAGCCGCTGCCATGCCTGCCGGAACGCGGCCACCCGCGGGTGCTCGGATGCGGTGGTCAGCTCCTGGCCCATGGGGGTCTCACGCCACGCCTGGAAGGCCTCGGCGACCTCCCGGGAGGCCTGCGCGGCTTCCTCACGCGTCCCGTACGGGACCGGGGCGCCGGTCCGCAGGGTGGTGCGCAACTGCTGCACCTCGGCAGCAACGTCGTCGGCAGCGCTGGCCGGGGCCCGGCGGTCGGGGCGAGGGATGCCGGGGGTGCTGTAGGTGAGGGCGGCGTCGCCGAGCCCCAGCAGGGCCTCGGCGGTGGGCAGGTCCCCGCCGCGGCGGCCGCGGGCCGCGAAGTCGGCCAGGGCCTGTGCGCCGGTGGCGAGCGCCTCTGTCGTCCGGATGGAGACTGTGCGCCAGAAGCCCTGCACACGGATGTCGTTGCGCAGCTGCTCGAAGTACGTTCCCGCCTTCTCCCGGAGCACGTTCCACAGGTGGGTGGCGGCGCCCCGAACGGTCTGCAGCCGCTGCCACTCCGGGAGGTCCTGCAACGCGGCGGCGTGCTCGTCGGCCTGCCGGAGGGCCTCGTTGACCGGCTCCGGGTCTCGTCGCGGGGGTGCGGCTTCATCCTGGTGGTCCGAGGGGGGCGAAGCGTGCTGTTCGCCGTCCGCGCGTTTGGCGGGCACGGCGCGCTGCCACTGCTCTTCCAGCTCCCGCAACGGCGCGTCGACGGCTTCGAGCAGGTCCTCGACCGAGCCGTGCTCGGGCGGGACGATGTCCGCCCAGGCCTCAGCGACGGTGGACGCGAAGGCCTCCTTGATGCCGACCGGTTCGTATGCGTCGCCGTCCGGGGCCGGGGTGTCCTCACCAGGTGCCTGCGTGACCGACGGCTGGGTGCCGGGGGCCGTCTTGAGCTGCCACTGGGGAACGCCGTAGGCGTCGTAGAGGACGCCGCCCTCTTCACGCCATGACCCGGTCGGCAGGTCGGTGCCGGTCCACAGGGGGACTTCCTGCTGGTCTCGGGAGGGCGCCGTCGCGGCGCGGGCCATCGCGCGGGCCTGCAACGAGTCGCCGTGTTCTTCCGTCGGCGGCTCTGACCGGACGTCGGGCTGGCTCTCGCGGGTCATGGCGCTCTCGGCGGCTGCCTGAAGCCGCTCGCGGCCGGCTGCGGACGCCGATTCGGGTGCCGTCTTCTGTGACTCCTCCGGTGACGGGCCGTCGGCGGAGGCGGCGAGTCGTCGCGCATCCTCTACCGCGCGGGTAGCGGCACGCTCGGCGCCGACCTCCTCGACGGTCGCGGCGATCTGCCGCTGCAGACGCGCGGACTCGCCGTCCAGCAGGGTGAGCGGATACGCCATGTGCTGCCGCGCGTCCGTGCCCCGCCGGAGGCTGTCGCGCCAGGCGACGGCGGCCTGCTGCAGTGCCTCCAGCTGCTCGACGATCTGGAGTGCGCCGTTCGCGGTTCCGGCCGGGGAGTCCGGGCGCTGCCAGGGCTGCAGGCCGTCGAAGAGCTCGCCCAAGTGCTGGAGTTCGGCGAGCTGACCGTAGGTGGAGGGCCAGGCCCGGGCGGCGGCGGCCTGGACTGCCTGCTGGGCGTCGTCCAGGAACCGGCCCAGCTCGGCGCGCAGCGCGTCGGAACGGGACACGGGACCCTGCCGTCGGAAAGCGGCGGGCTCGTCTCCCAGGGGTCGCCCGGTGGTGTACGCCCACAGCTGTGCGCCCTGCCGGGCGGCCTCCTGCGGGGTGGAGGCCGGCGGCGTCACGTCGTCGGGGACGCCTGTGGAGCCGGTGGCTACGCGGGCGAACCAGCTGTTGGTGGCCGACCGGTGCAGGGTCGCCACCAGGACGCTTGCACCCCAGGGGACGCCGAAGCTGACTTCACCGGCGTCGGGTTCCTGATCCCGCAGTCCTGACAGATGCAGGAAGTAGCGCTCGTCCCACTCCTGTAGCTGGGCGGAAGCGACGACGCGGGTCAGGTCTGCCTCGGCCGGCTCGGTGGGTGTGGCCATGGGGTTCTCCTCCGTTCGGTCGGGTGCAGCGCTCTGTGCCTGGGCGGTCTGTGGCTGGACGGTCAGGGCCTCTGGCGAGAAAGGGGTCTCGTCCGTGCCGTCCGTCACCGCGGGCGTGCCGACGAGTCCATCGGTATACCAATCGGGCACGGGCGGGTCCTCGATCGGCAGCGTCTCGCCGCTCTCGGTCGCGGTCACCACCGGCGGGGAAGCGGTGGTATCCGGTGGCTCGGCGTCCACAGGTGCGTCTGCGGCGTCAGGTGAGTCTGTGGCGTCAGGTGAGTCTGTGGCGTCTTCGTCTCCGGACGGAGCCGCAGCCGGCGCTTGCGGCATTGTGCCGGCGCCTTCGTCTCGGTCCGGCGCAGCGGCCTCTTCCAGCTCGGCCGGCGAGGCCTCCGGCAGTGTCCCCGCGCCCGCGCCGGCGGGCTGCCCGGGGGCCGGGCGCGGTTCAGCGGCCTCGATCTCTCGTGCCGGCTCTGGGCCAGGAGCGCCGGCCGGTGGGGCACTGCGCTCGGCGCTCGCTTCGCCCAATCCGAAGAGTCCCAGTTGCCCGGCGGAGGAGGTCTGAGAGGCGATGGCCGTCTCCTCGTCGCGGGCAGGTGGCAGTGCCTTGGGCGAGGGGTGGACTTCGCCGCCTGCTTCTTGGCCTTCCCCGGCGGCATGCTGGTTCGCGGTGTGGTCGGTGAACGGCTGGTAGGCCGTGGCGATCGGTTCGTGGGCGGCAGCCTCGTCCACCGCAGGTGCCGTCTGTCCCTCCTCCGATCCGATGGCTGGTGCCGGACCGGTCTCGGCGGGATCCTGCGCAGCCGTCGGATCGGCGGGATCCTCCTGTGCTGGGTCAGTCGGCGGGGCGGGCTCGGGGTCGGCGACCGCGCCCTCCGGTTCGCTGTCCGGTGCACGGATGTCGGCGGCCGGGTCGGCCACCGGCTCGACCTCCATGGCGGGCGGCTCCGGCTCGACATCCCTGGCGGGCAGCTCCGGCTCGGCGACGGCCGGCGGTGCGGTCTTCGTGTCCTCCGCGGCATCGGTGCCGTCGTCGGGCGGACCGTCCGGCGAGGCCTCCGCCGTTGTCCCGAACAGGTCGAGCTGTGTCTCGGGCTCGCTGTCCGCCTCCGCCTCCGCCGCCGAGCCGTCCGGTTCGGGCCCGGGCGCAGGATCGGCTGTCTCCGCGGCAGGTCCGGCCGGTTCCTGTCCGACCGGTGCTGCGGTGGTCTCCGGTCCGGTCTCGGTTGCCTCTTCGGCGTCCTGCGGGCCGGGGTCGGGCCCGTCGTAGGTGTAGGGGACACCCATCTGCTCGAAGGCGGCACGCAGGCCGCGTACGGCCGTGTCACGGTGATCGAAGGGGGTGTTTCGCTGCTGGTACCACTTCTGCTGGCGGCGCGACCATCTGAAGCCCAGGTCGTGCAGCGCCTCGCGGATGCGCTGGTCTCCCCCGCGCGGAGTGTTGCGGACCTCGGTGCCCTCGGCATCGTGAATGATCAAGATGCGGGCCGCTGCCGCGTCCGCGGCTTCGAGCTCCGCCTCGGACTCCAGCTCGATGACGGTGCCGGGCGAGGCGGCGAGGATCTTCTCCAGATCGACCGTGAGCAGGGGCTCTGTCTGGTCGCCGTACAGCGTGAGCAGGTCCATGCTGAGGCTGGTCATCTGCTCGCTCTGCGCGGCGCGCCTCTCGCCGACCTGATAGTGGACCCACTCGTGGTAGCTGCGGCGGAAGCTGCCGCCGAGGCGCTCCCCGACCTTGCCGATCTCGTGGACCAGGTCCAGGAACGGGTTGTCCGGGTCATAGGAATAGCCGACGCCGGGGCGGTCGATGTAGGCCACGACGTCCCTGCCGGACAGCTTGTGGCGCTGCAACAGCGGCTCGTAGTACCGCAGGACGGCCGCGCACCGGGCCATCGCCGGGGAGGGCCCGGTGCGCTGCTCCGCCTCCCCTTCTGTCTCCGCCGGCGCGGGGGCCGGGACCTCCTGCCCGGGCGGGGGCTGAAGTTCGAGGTTGGCGTCCTCCGCGGGGGACACGTCCGCTTCGGACGCCTCTCGTTCCTCGGGCTCGACGTCGGAGGACGGCAAGGATCGTTCGGCTGCGTCCTCGGATGCGGCGGGCTCTGGCGCGGGCTGGTCCCGCTCGGACGCGGTCGCGGTCGCGGTGTCCGGGTCGGGCTGGTCGAGGACCGGCCGTTCCCGCAGTTCAGCCGGCGGGGCGTCATCCTGTCGCTCGGCGGCGGTCGAGGAGGATCCGGCTGCCCGTTCTCCTTCGCCGCCCGATGCGACCTCGGCCGAGGCCGTCTCAGCGTCTGGGTGTGCCACGGCCGGCGCGCTCTCCGGGTTGATGTCACCGCGGGCGAGCGCTTGCCCCTGCTGCTGGATGTGGTGTTCGTCTTCGATGGTCTTGCGCAGGTCGGCGATGTGCTCGCGCAGGGCGGCAAGTTCCTCGATGACCTCCTCGGCGGCGCCCTCGTCGACGCTCGCGGCCCGCTCGACGCGCTCGGCAAGGGCGGCCTCCTTCTCGTTGGCGACCACGAGCTTGCCCAGGGCGCGTTCCTCGCGCTCCTTGGACCGGGCTTGGATGCGGTAGGGGTTCTCGTCCTTCGGGCGCAGGTTGGCGGCGATCTCCTCGCGGCGCTCACGCACGGACGCAACCGATTCGTCGAGCTTGTCGAGGTCGTCGTCCAGGTGGTTGAGGAAGTGCTCCAGACTCTGGATGGCGCCGCGCCCGTTGGACCGGGTGACCGAGGACGCCTGCCACTGCGCGCGGTCCTCGCGCTGGCCCATGGGGACGACGTGGCCCCAGGCGAAGCGCAGGCGCAGTTGGCGGCGGCCGCTGGCCCCGTAGGCGATCTCCGCATGGAAGTCCTGCCCGCCGAAGGTGCCGACGGGGATGCGCTCGCCGGGCCGGATCGACTGGTCCCCGGCGATGGCGGCCAGGCGGGCACCCAGCGCGTCCGCGGCCGCATCGCGGCTGCGGTAGGTGGCGTCCTCCACGGTCATGGCGAAGTGGTCGCCGGTTGTGGGGCGGCGGTCCGGGGCCGCCGCCCGCATCCCTTCCAGGGCGGTCTCCGCCCGGGCGAGGAACTCGTCGATGTCCGTGAGCTGCTGGGTACGGGTGTCCTGCTGGCGGTCCCAGCTACGGGCCAGGCCCTGCAGCCGGGCGCGCTCGGCGGTGGCCTCGGCCAGTTGCAGGATCGCCGGGTCGCCGGAGGCCAAGGCGGCGAGCATGCCGATGTTGATGGCGTCGGCGCCGATGTCCTCGATCTCGCGGGCGCTGAAGTCGCGGCGCTGGATCTGGCCGATGAAGCGGGCCTTGCGTGCCAGGGTCGTCAGCCGGAACTCATCGAACGTCCGCTCGGTGATGTAGTAGATGATCCGGACGTCGTCAGGGGTGTTGTCGACCCACGGGGCGTTGAGGTTGCCGCGGCGCTCGATCCGCCCGTCGCGTTGGGCCATGTCGGCCGGCCGCCACGGGTAGCTCAGGTGGTGCAGGGCGACCGCCCGGTCCTGGATGTTGGTGCCGGTGCCCATCTTCTGGGTACTGCCGATCAGGACGCGGACGCGTCCGGCGCGGCAGTCGGCGAACAGCTTCTCCTTCTTGCGGTCGGTGCCCGCCTCGTGGATGAAGCGGATGGACTCGCGCGGCATGCCCCGGGCGACCAGTTCGTCACGCAGGTCCGCGTACAGGTCGGCGGCGTGCTTGGCGGTGCTGCCCGGGGTGCCCTCGTCCAGGAAGACGAGCTGGAGGCCGCCGGGCAGGTCCTGCGGGGTCGGGTCGTCCGCCGAGACGGGATAGACGATGTCCTTCGTCTCCTGCCAGATCTCCGCGATCTTGTCCGCCGCGTAGGGGATCTTGCTGCCCATCTCCTTGCTGCCGCCGACGGAGCGCATGTCGGTGGCGGCGGCGTCGGCGAGGTCGCCGATCTTGGTGAAGTCGAGTACGGCTTCGCCGGTCGGGGGGTCGACGCTGGTGATCTGCCCTGGCGTGACGCCGAGGTTGCGCAGGGCTTCGGTGGCGTCGACCAGGTCCAGGTCGACGGAGGCGCGCAGGCCTTCGCCAAGGGCCTTCAGGACGCCGCCAGGTTTGCGCACCCACGGCTTGTGCGGCAGTTCCTTGATGAACTGCCGCTGCGCCGGCGTGGGCGGGATGAGGACCGTCTCACCGCGCTGCCCGTCGCTCTCCCGCACGGGCGGGGTGGGCAGGTCGAGGTCTTCGGCCATCTGCACGTCGGCGAACGTGCGGTAGGCGGCCATCAGCTCCGGCACGTTGAAGAACCGGGAGAAGCGGGCCTTGTACTTGTATCCGTCGCCCTTCGGGTCGGGCTCGAGCTGGCTCACGACCTCACCGAAGGTCGCGGCCCAGTTGTCGAAGGCGTCGAGCCCCATCTCGTCCAGCAGATGCGGGGCGAGGTAGCGCTTGAGGACGTAGGCCTCAGTCACCGAGTTGGCGATCGGTGTGCCGGTGGCCAGGGTAGCCACGCGCTCGGACTCGTTGGTCTCGCGCAGCCAGGACAGCACCATGTGCAGCTTGGTGGCCTTCGCCGAGCCCTGGATGGCGGCGCCGGGGATCGCCGAGACGGTGCGCAGGTTCTTGTACTCGTGCGCCTCGTCCAGGAAGACGTAGTCGATGCCGGTGTCCTCCAGGAAGACGCCGTTGTCATCGGCCACGGACTCGATCTGCTGCTGGAGCTTGGCCTCCGCGTTGGCCAGGGACTGCTCGATCTGCTTGACCGTGTTGCGGTGCATCCCGGACTCGGCGGCGATGTCGAGCTGCTCTCGCAGCGACTTCATCTCACGGTCGAGGTATGCGCGCTGGGTCTCCGGGCGTACCGGCACCACGTTGAAGGCGTTGTGGGTGAGGATCACCGCGTCCCAGTCGCCGCCCGCGATCCGGCCCATGAACTTCGCGCGGTTCTTCTTGCTGAGGTCGCTCGCGGTGATCGCCAGGATCTTGGCGTTGGGGTAGAGCTGCCGAAACTCCCTGCTCCACTGCTTGAGCATGTGGTTGGGGACGATGATGCACGGCTTCCTGGCCAGGCCGGTGCGGCGCAGCTCCATCGCGCCGGCGGCCATGGTCGCCGTCTTGCCCGCGCCGACCACGTGCGCCAGGAGCGCGGTCGGTTCGTTCACGATCCGGCGGATCGCGGCGTTCTGGTGCTCCTTCATCGTCCAGTCGTTGATCAGACCGGGCAGGGTCAGCGGGGCGCCGGAGTACGTCGGCATCACCAGGTTGTTGAACGCCTCGTTGTAGAGGCCCGCGAGCCGGGCCGCGCGGGTCTCGTCGGCCCACACCCAGTCGTCCCAGGCCTCGGCGATGAGCTTGGCCTTCTCCTGGGCCGCGTCGGTGGCGTCCTTGTCGACGTAGGTGCGGCCCTCGTGGTCGGTGTAGGTGACCTGGACGGTCGACTCGGTCTGTCTCAGCAGCGCGGTGAACAGGTCCTGGGCGGGCCGGGGGCCGGTGCCCCACTCGGTGCGCGCCAGGTCCCCGTTCTTGGCGCCACGGACCTCCCACACGGTGCCGCCCGCGTGCAGCACGCCGGCGTCCTCGAACCCGAGGTGGGCGAGGAAGTCGTTGTAGACGTCGACCGGGATCCACGGGGCGCCGATCTTCGCCTTGATCTCGGAGGGTGCCAGGTCGTCGGGCTGGACCCGTTCCAGGGCGGCGACATTGCCCTGGAACGTGGGGTCCTCGGCGACCCGCGCCTTGGCGGCCGCGAGCTTGGTGCGGACGTTGCCGGACAGGTAGCGGTGGCTGGGCTCCCAGGCGTCGCCCTGTTCCGGGTCGCGGTAGGCCAGACCGGCGTCCGCGCACTGTGCGGCCGCGCTCTCCTCGTCCATGCCGAGGAGGCCGGCCACGCGCCCCATGTCCAGGCGGCCGCCGTCGTACTCCATCGCCAGGGCGATGGCGTCCTCGTGGCTGTTGGCCCGGACCGGCAGGCTCCGCGGCTCCAGGACCCGGCGCAGGAGCACGTCCTGTTCGATGCCCTTGCCGGTGCGGTCGTCCCACTCCTCCAGGCCGAACAGCAGCGAGGCGTCGGGGTCGTCGTCGATCCACGCGAACGCGGTGCGCTGCTTCCAGGACTCCGGGATGTCCTTCAGGCCCTGCGCCGTGGCCTGGGCCCTCGCCTCGGGCGGCGTGAACTTGTAGTGCTGGCGCGGCTTGGTCAGCGGCGGATGGCTCTTGCGGTAGTCCCGCCAGGCAACCCGGAGTTCGGCGCGGAGCCGGGCGAGCTGCGGGGTCTCGCCGGGCTCCGGGGTGTCGGCCTCCGCCGCGTACAGGGCCAGAGTCAGGCCCTTGAGGCGGATGAGCTGCACCATCTGCTCACGCTGGTCGGGGTGGATCTCCAGCGGGACCGGGCGGCCGCCGTCGATGATGGTGGGGTTGCCCTCCGCGTTCAGCCCGAGGGCGCCTTCCGTGCCGCTGGTGACGATCGTCTGCACCGGTTCCGTGCGTTGGCCGGCGGCGGCGGTCAGGCCTGCGGCCCGCGCTTCCACGGAGATGGCGGCGGCCGCGGCCGCCAGGGCTTCGGCCGGCGCCTGGTCGGTGCGGCCGACGACCGTGACCTCCGGACCCCACTCCCGGGAGCCCGCACGCAGCTCACCGAGTACGTACTCGGGATGGACGTCGAAGTACGTGTTCACCGCGAGTTCGTCGTCGTGGCCGGGCAGCACCCGCTTGCGGGCGGTCAGCCACGTCTTGTCGCCCGGCTCCTCGCCGTCCATGCGGCGCCGCAGGAACAGCACGTCGGTGACCACGTCCGTCCCGGCCGCCGCCGTGTGTGCCCGCGCCGGCAGACGGACCGCGCCGACCAGGTCGCCGAGCTGGTAGATGCGCTCGCGCGCTCCAGGTTTCTCCGCGTCCAAGGTGTAGCGGGAGGTGATGAGGGCGACGATGCCGCCGGGACGGGTGGCGTACAGCGACTTCAGCACGAAGTGGTCGTGGATCGAGAGCGCCAGGTCCGGATTGTGGACCTTGTCGAACCGCTTGTACCGGCCGAAGGGCACGTTGCCGACCACACCGTCGAACCCGCCGTCGGCGAGCGGGACCTCCTCGAGGCCGCTGCTGATGATCTGGGCGTCCGGGTACAGGTGGCGGGCGATCGCCGCGGTGGTCGGCTCGACCTCCACGCCGGTCATCCGCACCGGTTCGTGCGTCAGGATCGGGGCGAAGCCGATGAAGTTGCCGGATCCCGAGCCGGGTTCGAGGACTCGGCCTCCCCGGAAGCCGAGCTGACGCATCGCGCCCCAGATCGAGCGGACCAGGCCGGCGTCGGTGTAGTGCGCGTTGATGGTGTTGCGCCGGGCTGCCGCCCACTCGTCCTCGGTGAGCAGAGCCCGGATCTGTTCGCGCAGGTCACCGACCGCTTCCCAGCGCGCGGCGGCCCGCTCGAAGACATCGTCCGCGTGGAACGCGGCCCGTGCCGGCCGCGGGTTGAAAATGACAGGCAGGGCACCCCAGCCGGACCAGCGTGCGAGGATGCGCTGTTCCTGCTCGGTCGCCGGGCGCTGCTCGCGCTCCAGGACGCGCAACGCCTCCAGGGCCGCCAGGTTGGCGCGGGCCCGTTCCCCCTGCCCGGACGGGGCAAGGTCCTGCTGTCCCTCCGGCCGGAAGCGGGGCGGAGCTACATCTACCGGTGCTCCGTCCCCGGCTCCTTCTCCAGCCAGATCTCCTCGTCGTACACCAGCTCCTGCGCCTGCGAACGGGTCGCCCGCCGGGCCGCCGCCCGCTGCCCCGCCGGAAGCTGCTGGAGCAGGTTCTGCGTCAGCGTCCCGATCTTCTCCGTCACTCGCAGATCCAGGGCGTGAAAGAACTCCTCCAGTTGTTCCTCGTTCCCCAGCTCCGCCAGTGCCCGCGGCCGGTACGTCTCCCAGTACTCCCGTGCCAGCTTCCCGTGCCTGCTCAACTGCGTCACTGCGGTGTTCCTCCTCGACACGAAGCGCTCCCTCAGTCTCCCTGGTGCTCAACGTGTTCTCCCCGTGTCCCTACGAAGTCTCTTCCTTGGCCAGGGCCAGGGCCCCGTTACAGCGGCGGGTCCAGCTCGGCGGCCATCCGCCGCACCTCGGCCTCGGCCGGGTGCACCGCCGGGCCGGTGGTGTCGGCGGAGGTGGCCAGGTACAGCTCCCACTCCTCGTCGGCCTGCGGGTTCGGTGGAGGCGGCAGAGGCGGCTCCTGGTGGCCGCCGACGCAGGCGGGCAGCTTCATGTGCGGCTTGAACGCGTGCACCGTATTGATCCACTCGGCCTCGACGAGCTCGCGCCCCGGGTTTTTCTCGCCCTCGTAGGTGCGCAGCCAGCCCAGGTAGAGGGCGGTGAGCATCTCGCGCACCCACCGGTGCCGGTACCAGCAGGGCGGGATCTCGTTGTGGAGCTCGGCGGTGTGACGCAGCCATTCCACCCAGGTGCGCAGCTCGCGCAGGCGGGCGCGGCGCTCGGGCGGGGACATGGCCGACCACACCCAGCGGCGCGGCTGCGGCGTCGTGGTCTGAGCGGGCGGGCCGGCGGGCCACAGGGCGGCCGGGTTGTCGAGGGAGTCAGCCACGGCCCGCCCCTTCCACCGAGGGCGCCGCGGCCTTGTTCAGGCTCGGCGGCCCGTCTCCGGCGGTCGGCTGAGGGGCCGCCAGCAGCCGCTTGAGGTCCTTGTCGCGGAAGGTGAGCCGCATCTTCACCTTGATCGGCGCCTTGTTGGAGTACTGGGCGATGGCGGTGAAGTCGTCCAGCTGCTGCAGGGAGTGGACGGGCGCGAGATCGGTCTCGGTGGGAGTGGTGTTGGTGGACACCTCGCCGCGCGAGCGGCCGGTGGACGTCCTGCCCACCTCGGTACGGCCGTAGAGGCCGGAGAAGTAGCGCAGGGTCTCCAGGTCGCCGCAGCCGGGCAGCAGCATACGCAGACCGCTCGCGGACAGCACGGTGTTGGCCTTCTGCACGCCGAGCCGGTCGCGCAGCTGGGACAGGTCGTGCCACACGGTCAGCACCACGATGCCCATGCCGCGGCCGGTGGTGAGGATGTTGGGCAGGCGGGGGTAGCGCAGCATGTTGCCGGCCTCGTCGACGAGCACGCCGAGGCCGGGGTCGAGGGGCTTGCCGGTGGTGTTGTAGGCGACCTCGGCGCCGTGGATGATCGAGGCGATGATGGAGGTCAGCAGCGGGGCGAACCGTTCTGCGTCGGCCTCGGAGGCGATCAGGCACACGGTGCCGTTCTTGGTCAGCAGGTCCTCGACGGTGAAGTCGGTGCCGGCGCAGGTCTCACGGACCTCCTCGTCGGCGTAGACGCGCGCGAGGACGTTGAGGCTGAACTGGATGGAGCCGATGCCGTCTTCGTGCAGGCGCAGCCACGGGGAGGCGTAGTCGTCGGCGACCTCGTTGTAGCCGTGCTGCTGCAGCACGGAGCGGACGTGGTCGACGGCGTCCTTGCCGAGGGAGAGCCAGCGGCGCATGGCGTTGATGCCGCCGCCGGAGAGGCTGGCGGCCAGCAGGACGCCCTTGAGGACGCTCTTGGCCTGGTCGACCCAGGGGGCGGCACGCTTGTCGTCGCTGGAGGCGGAGGCCTCGGCCATCCAGGCGGCCATGCGGTCGGCGGCCTTGGCGTCGGTGCAGTACTCCACCGGGGACCACTTGTTGGTCTCGCGTCCCGGAATCCCGGCCGGGGCGATGACCCAGACCGGGCCCAGGGCACGGCGGCGGGCGTAGATGATGTCGAGGTCGGCGGCCTTGGTGGTAGTCACCACGAGCGGGCCCTGCCATTCGGCGGCGTTGGGCAGCACCAGGCCGGTGGTCTTGGAGGAGCCGGGCACGCCGAACACCGTGGCGCTGATGTTGGGCTGGGCTGCCACGATCTTCTTGGTGCTCATGCCGCGGCCGGCGGTGATGCGGTTGGCCCGCAGCTTCGGGTCCTGCGGGGCCTTGAGGTTGCGTTCGACCTTCGCGCCGCCCCACTGGGCGCCGCCGGTGTGGCCGCCGGAGTTCAGCTTGGTGACGGCCTTGAGCAGCAGCAGGAAGAACGTCAGCAGCAGCGCCACGGTCAGCAGGTAGAACAGCCAGGCGGGCGGGGCGGGAGAGAACACCGCGCCGGGGCCGTTGACCAGGGCGCGCAGCACGGTCTCCGGGACGCCGGCTGTCGCGTGCGCCCAGCCTCGGCCGGACAGCAGGGCGGCGAGCGGGGCGGCCAGCAGCACCGCCCCGCCCAGCGCCACGGCGAGGCCTGCGGCGTAGGCGGCGAGCAGCGTGTTGTCGTCCAGGCCGCTGCCGGCGCTCTTGTCGGCCACGGTCAGATCACCATCTTCTCGTCGGTCTCGAAGAGCTGCTGTTCGGTGTGGGAGAGCATCAGCTGCACCGCGTGCGAGCCGCCGCCGCGGCCGACCTTCCACAAGGCCCTGCCTCGCTGTCCGGCGCCCCAGGAGCCGATCAGGTCGCACTCGGCGTCCGTGAGGCCGATCGCCTCGCGAGTCAGGCGCAGCGGGCGGGTGTCCTGGGCGAGCTGGATACGGGTCTCGCAGGAGCTGATCAGGTCCTTGGCGATGTTGACCGCCTCGGAGCCCGCGGCGCCGACGCCCTCGAAGTCGGAGAGCCGGTGGGTGGCCAGGAGCTGGATGGTGCCGGTCGCCCGGCTCAACCTGAGGTCGGCGTCGATCTTCTTGACCTGGGAGGCGCCGCCGGAACGCATCTGCCGCCACAGCTCGTCGCGGACGACGATCCACGGCCGGCTGCCGGGGCGGTCGATGGCGGCCTGGGCCCAGGAGGAGACGCAGGTCAGCACCATGGCGACGGTCTCGTCGCCGTACTGCTCCAGCGCCGAGATGTCGACGGACTGGATCGGCGCGTCCCAGTCCAGGCCGATGGAGGTCTGGTCGTCGAAGAGTCCGGCGACGTGCCCGTTGACCATGGCGCCGAGGGCGGAGCGGATGGACTCCATCTGCTCGCGGGCCCGCTGCACCTCGCGGTCCCGCACCCGCAGCTCCTCGGCCATCGCGTCACTGGGGTCGCGCAGCTTCTCGTAGACCAGCGGCAGTGTGGGCGTCTCCAGCCGTGTCTGCCCGTACAGCTCGCCGGTCACCTCGCGCACCGCGACGTCGAGGGCCTCTTCCTCCTGCGGGAGCAGGGTGCGGCGCAGTTGGAGCTCCAGCAGGGCCTTCAGCAGGGTCAGCCGGCGCCGGTGGATCTCCCGGAGCCGGTTCTGCAACTCGCCCGGGTCCTTGATCAGCTCCAGGCCGGAGCCGAGGGGCCCGGCGTCAAGCGGGTTGACGCGGCCGGGCAGGCCGGGGCCGAGCCGGACCGGCTCCACCCCCAGGTGGCGGCACAGGGCGGCGTACTCGCCCTTCACGTCCCCGGCGATCAGGGTGCGGTGGCCGAACGCCATCAGCCGGAAGCACAAGGCCTTGATGTGCGCGCTCTTCCCGGAGCCGGGGATGCCGGTGATCATCACGTTGGGGTTCGTGCACAGCCCCTCCTTCACCCATACGGCCGGGTGCGCGCTGAACGCCTCGGTGGTCAGGGTGTTCTGCCCGATGTAGGCGCCGACCGGGGGCAGGCTCGCGGCGTGCAGGAACGGGTAGGCGCCGGCGGCGTTGGCGGTGTCGGCACGCACGACCTCGACGCGGGGCAGGGAGGCGGACCGCCCGGCGTACGGGTGCGCCCAGCCCCTCTTCGGGGCGATCCGCATGACCGTGTCGGGGTCTTCCAACAGCCGGGCGCGGCGCTGTTCGCGGGCGCTCGGGGCCGGTCGGGGCGCCTCGCCGGGCCGCTGCTCCCAGCCCGTGGCCTCGCCGAAGCCGGCCTCTTTCAGCATCGTGTCGCCGTTGTCGCGGCGCTTGAACAGCAGCGGTGCCATCAGAAACCGATCCTCCGGTCCGGCAGGCCCTGGCCCAGCGGCAGCGCGGCGGCCGCGAACCCGACGTCCTGGGCGCCCCACATACGGCGCAGCTCAAGTCCGGAGGCGGCCGCGTCGGCCTGCAGCTCGGCGCAGGCGGTCTCCAGCTCGCCCAGGTCGGTGACGGTGACGGCGAGCACGGCCGTCAGCCGCACCACGCCCTGCCCGGAGGCCCGGGCGACGTCCTGGGCCTTGGCCTTCTCCGCTTCGAGCAGCTCGTCGGCGGACTCGTCCTGGCCCGTTTTGGCGCGCAGTTGGCGGGCGGACTGACGGCGGGCCTTCTCACGGGCCAGGTCCTGGCGGGCGCGGCGCGGGCCGATGGGTTCGTAGACGACGCTCAAGGAGCGCCGGGCGTTCTGGCGCGGCCGCAGCAGTGGCTGCAGGAAGGTCGCGTAGACGTCGGCCTGCGGCCAGGTGCGCACCTGGTAGGAGACGGTCCAAGCCCCGTCGTGGCGGTAGGTGCCCCAGTCGGTCTCGGCGTACGCGGGCCCCGCCAACTGCGGGTCCAGGCCCGGCGGCAGGCCCTGCCAGTCGTGTTCCTGAGTGGCGGCGTTGCGGGTGGCGAGCATCAGCTGCGCCTCCGGGTCGTAGGCGGTGCGCACCACCTGGGCCAGGGTGCGCGGGGCGAGCCACTCGACGACCTGCAGGCTGGCGGTGGACAGGGCGCTGTGCATGGCATGCAGCTCGCGCACCAGGACGGCGGCCGCGCCGACCTGGCCGCCGCCGGCGCCCTTGACGGCCAGCCTCGCCTTGGGCGCGAACAGGGTGACGGACAGGTACGTCTCGCGGGTGGTAGCGGCCGGGCCCGCGCCCTCCATCAGCTCCGTCAGGGCGGCGACCGCCTCCTTGGGGGCGTCCGGGGCGAGATGCCGGTCGGTCCACGAGCGCAGGGCCGCGCCGTCGTCCGGCAGGCACCGCTGGTGCACGGCGAGCCGGATGATCGGCGAGTCCTCGGTGCAGAAACCGCGCAGGAAGCCCGCCCAGGCGGCGACGCGGGAGGTCTGCCGGTCGCTGTCGATCAGCGCCAGCCCGGGGAAGGTGATGCGGGCGACGGCGGTGTAGGTGTTGGCGACGGGGTCGTGGGAGACGCCGAGGGTGCCGCCGAGACCGTCGGGGGCCTCCAGGAAGCGGAGCCGGGCCAGCACGCCGGGCAGGTCCATCGGCTGCTGCCCGGTCTTGGCCGAACGCGGGGCGAACGCCCCGGACATGAACACGTTTCGCCGGGTGGCCACGTTGATCTGATGCCTTACTGCGAGAAGGATCCATTCGTCGGCGCTCAGGCCCAACACGCGCCCGAAGGCGAGCGCGAACAGCATGGCCGCGAGCGGCACGCACACCAGCGCGGCCGCCCAGCTGCCCAGGTTGAGCGGCGTGAGCAGCAGCACGCAGCCGCCCACGACCAGGGCGAAACCGACCCCGCTCAGCCGGCCCATGAACCCGCTGCGTTCGGACTGCCAGCCGCCGTAGGTGACGGGGGTGGAGCTGGACATGGGCTATCCCTCCCTCGGCGCACCGCTGGCGCCGGGCCCGCTGGTCTGTTCGGCGGGCGGCGGGGCCGCCCTGTCCGGCCTGCGCGGGGCGATGACGACGTGACCGCCGCCCGGCGAGGCGGTGTCCAGTCCCGCGTGCGCGGCCGTGTTCGCCATCCCGGACTCCAGAACGCCCTTGCCCGCGGCCATGACCTGCAGGCCCAGCCCGAGAGGGCCGGCGACCCGGGTGCTGAGACGCCCGCGCCCCGCCGCCTTTCCGAAGGAGCCCTGGAGCTCCCCTTTGGACGTGTTCGTGAGGTCCCGCTTGCCCCTGGATCCCATGCCCGACTGGGCGTTGTCCTGTTCCAGGGCCCGGGTGTAGCCGGAGCCCCCGCCGACCGCTCCGGCCCCGCTCATCGAGCTGGCCGAGGAACCGACCGAGCTCATCAGGCCGCTGGCCATGGCGGCGCCGGCACCGAGGGTGGAGAACGTCATGAACTTGGCGATGGCAGGCCAGCAGAAGCAGGCCATGAGGAAGATGACCAGGCCGACGATCATGTTCTGCACGCCTTCGCCCTGCTCGATGGCGAAGAAGCCGATCGCGAAGCAGAACGTGATCATGGGCTTCATCAGGATGAGCGCGAGCAGCGCGTCGCGGGCCTTGGGCCACCAGTCCTTGGTGGCGTCCGACATCTGCCCGACCAGCGTGATCGGCATGGTGGCGACCAGGATCATGATTCCGGCCTGACGCAGCAGCATCTCGACCCACAGGGCACCGATCGCCAGGATGCACACGACGCCGATGACGATGACCACGCCGACCGCGGACGCGGCCACCCCCTGACCGGTGATCAGCGCGCCGCCGGCGGTGGAGGCACCGCCGCCGCCGAGAATCAGCCCCCCGAACATCTTGCCGAACTGCGCCTTCATGGCGTCCGACGCGGAACCGGCCGTGCTGCCCCCACCTGTGAACGAGTAGTGGATGATCCAGGTGGAGATCGAGTCGGACAGCTGCAGCGCGGTCGTGGTCACCGTCCAGTACGCCGCGCTGATGACCACCCACTTCGCCAGCCCGGAGATGGCGGTTGCCGCCGGTCCGCCCTGGTGGCTGATCGCCACCTTCCCGAACTGCAGGAGCAGCAGGAACACGGCGATGACCGCGGACAGGGCCGTGGCGATCCCCATCGGCTGGCTGATGCCGGTGGAGTCCAGGTTGATGACTGACGTCTTGTTGAAGATGTCGGCGAACTGCTGCAGCAGCCAGACCACGGCGTTGCCGATGTACTGGGCGGCCTCCTCCAGCGCGTCCCGCGCCAGGTCGGAGATCTTCTTGCCGATCCAGTCACCGAGCCCCGGTCCGCCGGGCGGCCCGTACTTCTGGTACCCCGCTTCCTTGCAGACGCTGAACGACGTTCCCTTGTCGACGCACTTCTCCAGGAACGTGGACCACTTGTCGTACTCGGCCTGGCTGAGCTTCCCGTCCCTGACCGCTTCCAGGTTGGCCTGGCGCCACTTCTCCAGCTTCTTCTTCTCGATGGCCTTCCAGGCCTCGTCGCTGCACTCCGGCGACTTTTCGCCGCCGGCGTTCTCGCACTCTCCGATGGTGCCCGGCAGCTCGCCGGCCTCCGGCATGCGGCAGATGCTCTCGTCGTTGATCTCGTCGTAGAGGCAGTACTTGCCCTGCTTGTCGACGCCGCAGGGTGCGCCGCCGCTCCAGTCGACCGGACACTCCTTGCCATCGTCCGGCCCGTAGTCGAGGTGGTACTTCGGATCGTCCTTCGCCATCGCCGCGGGGGCGGTGCTCAGGCTGGTGCCGAAGCAGAACAGAACAGCGGTCAGCAGGACGATGAGGCGGGCCAGCGGGTGCGCCCGGGGCTCAGTCCGCATGCCTCACCTGCTGCCAGCCGTCTGCCCAGGAAACGTGGGAGTCGGGGAAGTAGGCGCGGGCGAAGGAGCGCTTCTCCCAGTACTGCGGCTCGTTCGTGATCTTCCAGGAGCCGTCCTGCCACTTCAGCAGCAGGTCCGTGTCCTGATCCTTGAGCGGGCTGTCGTCTGGACTGCCGTCAGCCTTCGTGGCGTATCGGTCGTAGTTGATCCAGATCTGCACGACCTTCCCTCCGGTCCCGGTCAGGGAGGTCGCCCGGACCGCGTTGACCGTGGTGTCGAAGGTGAGCCCGGCCGGAGTGCCACCGGAGGGGGGAAGGCCGACCTGCTCGCGCAGCTTGCGCACCTCCGAGATCTGCTCGTCGATGTAACCGTCGGCGTCGGGGGAGACGATGGCATCCAGTTGCTGGCGGGCCTTCTGGTCGTCGAGGAAGGCGTACTCCTCCCAGAAGTAGACCGCGGTTGAGATCGCACCGACGGGTCCCTTGGAGAAGCCCGTGGACAGGCCGTCCTTCTGCCCGGTGGGCTTTTCAAGGACGAGCTTGCGGGCCTTGTCCGGGGTCATCGCCGCCTGCTGGCCGCCGGACGACGCCGACGGCTCGGCCGTGGTCGGCGTGGGCGTGGCCTTGCCGGACTTCGAGTTGTCGCCCCCGAGCATCGTGGCCGCGGTCACGCCGCCGCCGATCAGCGCGCCGACCACCAGGACGCCGAGCGCGGCGAGCGTGAGCCGGGCCTTGCGGGTCTTGCTGTCGCTCACCACGTCTGCCTCACTTGGACATGTTGTAGAAGGTGGTCACCAGGGCCGCGGTGACGCCGATGCCGCCGGCGCCGAACAGGCTCCAGAGGATGGCCTGCTTGCCGCGTGCGGCCAGGGCGGCACGCTCCGAGTTGTGGCCCACGGCCACAGCGGCCCAGCCGAGCAGACCACCGAGGACGGCTCCGGCCAGGCCGAGACCGGCGGTCCAGTTGAGGATCTTCTGTACGGGCTGGTCGACGTCCTTGGGCATCTCCGGGGTGACTCCGGGTACCGCGTCGGCGAGCGTGTGCCAGTGCGGGTCGGCGACGGCGTTCAGGGTGGTCAGGAGCTGGCTCATATCCGATTCCTCGTCAACGGGCAGGGAGTGCAGGGGTGATCGGGGCAGGCTGCGGTGCGTCCGGGAGCGGCTGGCCCCAGGCGGTGTGCGCCGCGGCGAGGACGGCCCCGGTGAGCTGGCCGGCTGCCTGCCGGGTACGTGAGCGCAGGCGGGCGACGCGCAGGCCGTGCGCGCGGATGTGCGGGTCGTAGGGCAGGTGCACCACGGCGGCGGTGCGGGCGCTGAGCATGGTGGCCCCGGCGCGCACCGCGGCCGGCGGACGGCCGTCGCCGGTGGCGACAAGGACGATGACGGTGCGGTTGAGCGGCAGGCCCTCGGCGTGCAGGGCCATCACAGCCTGCTGCAAGGCCTTGATGCCGTCGGCGGTGGCGGCCGCGCACAGCACGGGCACCGCGTACGGCAGTTCGTACCAGCCACGGGTGTGCCCCAGCTCTCCGGCGCAGCGGGCGGCCAGCAGGTCGTGGGCGAGCGGGTGCACGGTGTCGGCGACGACGGCCTGCCAGCCGCCGATCGCGGCCAGTTGGTACCAGGCGGCCGGGGGCTCCGGCAGGACGAGCGGCGGGGCGTGCCAGTCCCGCCCGTCCGACAGCACCTGCCAGCTGACACCGTTCGCACCGGTGCTGACGCCGCAGGCCTGCTGCACCGCGCTGCGGGTCAGGGGCTGGTCGGGCGGCAGCGCGGCCAGCCCGCCGGCACCCTGTTCGGCGATCTGAGCGGGCCAGGGCGAGGACAGGCGCGGGGCCAGGTCCAAGAGCACGGCGGGACCGCTCGCAGCGAGGCCCGCGGCCAGCAGGCCGGCGGTCGTGGTGCGGCCGCTGCCGCCGGTGGCGGCCATCACGGGCACCAACAGACGTGCTCCTACGGGCAGTGTCGGAGCCGCAACGGGTTGTTTGCCCATTATTCCCCCGTACATTCCCATTTGACGTTTGCGTAGGCTAATCGCAGCCGTGGCCTACCGCCGCCATGCCCCCCTCACCGGAACCTTACACGCGTAGCTTGCGTGCCCAACAAGTAGTTTCACCGCTCTCGTTGAGATGCAGCGATGGCGTACTGTCACACAACATCACGCACTCATTCGGACACCGGTTCCTATCCCGGAGTACGAATTTCAGATTTGAGGGAGCAAATCTGAGTGTCGGTCAAGAGGGGGACTGTATGAAGGGCAAGGCGACCAAACGCCTGTTGCTCGCCCTGGGTGTCGGCTTCGTGATGACGCCCCTCGCGCTCGGCCTGAGCGTGGTGCTGCTGATCGCGACGTTCAACGACGACGACAGCACCGTCGGCAACCCGGTCGGTGGGCTGCGCATCGGCGAGGGCGGCGTGCCCTCCGAGTTCGCGCCGCTGATCCTGCAGGCGGCCGCCGACTGCGACCAGGGGCTGTCCCCGGCAGTGCTGGCCGCGCAGCTCAAGCAGGAGTCCGGCTTCAATCCGCAGGCGGGAAGTGAGGCCGGGGCGCAGGGCATAGCCCAGTTCATGCCCGGGACCTGGACGACGTGGGGGGTGGACGGGAACGGCGACGGAAAGAAGGACGTCTGGGACCCGGCGGACGCGATCCCTGCCCAGGGCAAGTTCATGTGCTCCCTGCTGAAGAAGGCCAAGAAGCATCCCGACTACACCGGCGCCCCGATCGAACTCGCCCTGGCCGGGTACAACGCCGGCTGGGGACGTGTCGACCAGTTCCGGGGCGTGCCGCCGAAGTCCTTCGCGGGCGGCCAGACCTACAACTACGTGCAGAACATCATGGCCATGTCGGCCCGGTTCGCTGCTCCCTCCGCCAGCGAGGACGGCACCCTGCCCGCCGGATACGAGCTGCCCGCCGGCACGCCGAAGAAGATCCGCGTCGCGGTGGCGTGGGCGCTCAAGCAGCGCGGCGGCTGGTACCACCTGGGCGGCGACTGCACCGACGCCCTGGGCAAGAACCCCGCACACTGGTGTGACTGTTCCTCCCTGATGCAGCAGGCCTACCAGGCGGCCGGGGTGAGCATCCCGCGTACCACCTACGACCAGGTCAACGTCGGCAGCCAGGTCGACATCGACCGCCCCAAGCCCGGCGACCTGGTCTTCAACCCCGGCTCGGACGGCTCCGACGCGCGGCCCGGCCACGTGGGCATGTACGTCGGCAACGGAATGGTCGTCGAGGCGCCGCGCACCGGCGTGAAGACCCGCATCGTCACCTACGACAGCTGGCGCAACTCCACCAGCTACATCACCCGCATCACCGAAGTCCGCCGTGTGGTGGACTGGTGAACCTCGTACCGCAGTTGGGGAGTTCGTTCATGTCCGAGCCGGTCTACCGCCCCTGGGGCACCGTGACGCCGGAATTCTGGGCCGCGCCCGCCCCCGGCACGACGCCCGCAGATCGCGGTTTGCCACCGGAAACGCTGCGTGCCCGGCTCGTCAGGGTGGCGGAGGTCGCCCAGGACGGCCGCCCGCAGGACGCGGTCGCGCTCGCCGCCCAGCTCGACCAGGACGTCACCGCCGAGTACGGCGAGCTCCACCTGCACACCGTCCAGGTCCGCGAAGTCCGCGGCTATCTCGCCGCCCTGATGGCCGATCACGCCACCGGGCTGGCCTGGTACCTGCACGCCGTGCAGCTCCGGGTCACCATCCAGGGACCCGGGCATCCGGACGTCGAGGAGGCCACCCGCCGCGCCTACAGCCTGTGGCGGGCCATGCCCCCGGAGGCCGACCGGCAGCGGCTGGGCGCCGAGCTGCTGACGATCGCCACCGACATCCACGGCGCCGACTCACTCGTCGTGCGTCGTACCCGTGAGCACCTCTACTCCCTCGGCCTGCCTGCCGCCCCGACGCCGGCGCAGCTGAACAGCGCCTGATCCCGCATCGCCCGTCGGCTGTGGAGCACATCAAGTTCCAGGATGTGTATGACGAACCGTTCGTGGCGACCCCCGCCGAGTGCCCGACTGCGCCGCCTGCTGGACACCACCCCGATCCCCAAGAGCACTGACGGGCGGATCGTGCTGGCCGTGGACGTCACCGCGTGGCTGCGCCCCGACGCCGACACCGCGCCCGAGCGCTGCTTCTGCCATGTCAGCGGCTACGGGGCGAGCACCGGGCAGAACGTCCCCGGCTGGCCCTACTCCTTCCTCGCCGCCGTCGAACCGGGCCGCACGTCGTGGACGGCGATCCTGGATGCGACGCGTATCGCGCCCGGCGACGACGTCACCGAGCTGACCGCCGACCAGATCCGCGAGGTCCTGGCCCGCCTCACCGACGCCGGCCATCGCGCTGCGGACGACCCGGACGTGATCGTCGTCCTCGACTCCGGCTACGACGTCACCCGCCTGGCCTGGCTCCTGGCCGACCTTCCCGTGGAACTGGTCGCCCGGGTGCGAACCGACCGCGTCTACTACGCCGACCCCGGCGAGCCGGCCTACCGCCCCCAGGGCGGCCGTCCCGCCCGCCACGGGCACCGCCTCGACCTCGACCAGGAGCACACCTGGCCCGCCCCCGACCACCACACCCGCAACGACACCCCGCGCTACGGACCAGCCGAGGCCCGCAGCTGGGACCGCATGCACCAGCAGCTCCAGCGCCGCGGCCCCTGGGCCGAGGACATCCACCCCGACGAGGAACTCCCCCTCCTGCACGGCACGTTGATCCGGCTCACGGTGCAGCGCCTGCCCTCCGAGCGTCGCCCGGACCCCGTCTGGCTGTGGTCCTCGCGCACCGGCGCCGACGCCTCCCACGTCGACCTGCTCTGGTCCAGCTATCTGCGGCGCTTCGACCTCGAACACACCTTCCGCCTCTTCAAACAGACCCTGGGCTGGACCGCCCCGCGCCTACGCAACCCCCAAGCGGCCGACCTGTGGACCTGGCTGGTCATCGCCGCCTACACCCAGCTGCGCCTTGCCCGCCCACTCGCCGAGGACCACCACCGGCCCTGGGAACGCCCCAAGCCGCCCCGGCAGTCGTCTCCGACCCGGGTGCGCCGGGGGTTTCGCCACATCCGCCCGCACCTGCCACGACCCGCCAGCGTGCCGAAACCCGCCACACCCGGGCCAGGACGCCCGCCCGGGCGCCGCAATACCACCCGAGCCCCACGCCCTGACGTGGGACATCAGCACAAGCACGGCGCGGTGAAGGCACAGTGATCCTGTTCGGATCCGAGGGCGGCGGGGTTAAAACACAAGTTCAGAAGCTGTGTCAGAACCGGTGATCTGTGACGTTCTGTAACACCGACCTGGATGACTACTGCATTTGGCTGTGCGATATCGGGTTGGTCGCGATCATTTGTCCATGGTCAGGCTGGTGTCCCTGAGGCGGCCGTCGTTGCATACGGCGCGGCAGCTGCGGACGAAGGCGTCGACGGTGTCGTCGACCGGTTGGCTGCGGGGCCAGGCGACACCGATCTGGCTGGGACTGACGCCCGTCACGGGTCGGTAGACGACGTCGGGGCGCTGGTAGAAGCGGGCGGTCGCTTCGGGGGTGAGGCTGACGCACTGGCCGTGGGCGATCGCATTGAGCCATTCGTCGGGGTGGTGCGCGACGGCGCCGATGCGTACCGGGTGGCCCTCGCGCTCATCGGTCGCGAGCCAGTAGTCGCGCCATGCCCCAGACTCGGCGGGGGTCGCCACGAACGGTTCGTCATACACATCCTGGAACTTGATGTGCTCCTTTGCAGCAAGGTGATGCCCCGCAGACAGGGCGATCCAGCGTGGTTCGATCAGCAGGACCTCAACGTTGAAGTCGCTCTGCGCGGGCACCGGCAGGCGTAGTAGAGCCACGTCGGCCTCGCCGGTGGCCAGCCCGGCGGTTGGGTCGGTCCATTCGGCCTGCCGCATCTGGACCCGCCAGCCAGGCCTGCGCCGTGCGAAGTCGCCGATGATCAGCTGGGTGTGCTCATTGGCGGCGCTGGCGACGAAGCCCACCCGTAGCGTGCGTGCGGCCCGGGTGGTGGCGGCTCGCGTGACGCGCAGAGCACGTTCCCAAGCCGTCAGCACGGCACCGGTATGTGCGGCCAGAGCCTGTCCGGCCTCGGTAGGGGTCATCCCGGCGCGGGAACGGACGAACAGGCCCACGCCGAGCTGGGCTTCCAGGCGCCGGATCTGCTTCGTCAGCGCGGGCTGCGAGACGTACAGCCGTTCAGCGGCCCGGGTGAGGTTGCCTTCCTCGACCACTGCGGCGAAATAGCGCAGCAGACGGGTGTCGATATCCATGCCGTCAGGTTATGGAAGCAGGTATTGGACGACTACGGCGGACTGACGGAATCGTTGATCACGCGACCGGGCAGCCCGGTACCGACCCCATCGGGGAGCATCCACGTGACGACGAATAACGCCGTGCCCGACTCCAAGGTCGAGGCCGTCAACCACTTCTTCGCTGCCTACGCCGCCAATGACGTCAAGGCGATGAGCGCGATCCTGGCTCCGGGGATCGAGTGGACCATCCCGGGCCACCACCCGCTCTCGGGCACCAAGCGCGGCCTGGACGAAGTGGTCAGCTTCTTCGACCAGCTCGGCAAGGCCGGCTTCCAGGCCGAGCCCGTGTTTCTGGGCAGCAACGGCGAATACGTCGTCGACATCCACCGAGGCTGGACGACCCAAGGCGTCGGCCAGGTCGACACGATGTGGGCATTGGTATGGCACTTCGACGCAGAAGGCCAGGCCGACCGAGTGGTCAACCTCAGCGGTGACCAGCACCAGATGGACACCTACGTGTGGGCCAATTTCCCGCTGGCGCCCCTTCCGGGCCGCCTCGCCCGGGGACGGTCGGTATCAGCATGAAGATCATCGTGATCGGGGCGACCGGCACCATCGGCCGCGCGGTCGCCGACACGCTGGAGACAGAGCATGAGGTTATACGGGCTTCACGCAACGGCAGCACACAGGTCGACCTGGAAATCCCTGGCTCCATCGACGCTCTCTTCGACACCGTCGGCGGGGTGGACGCGGTCATCTGCTGCGCAGCCAGCGGTCGGCTCACGCCGGTCACGTCTCCGTCCGACGACGAGTTCACTCTCGGTCTGAAAGGCAAACTGCTGGGGCAGGTGATGCTGCTGCGCCGGGGCTGTGACCATGTGCGCGACGGCGGTTCCGTCACACTCACCAGCGGCGTCTTCAAGGAGCCGACGCCAGGCAGCTCGTTCGGTGCTCTCGTCAATGCCGGCCTGGAGGCGTTCGTCCAAGCCCTGGCCATCGAGATGCCCCGCGGGCTGAGAGTAAACGTCGTCAGCCCGGGCTGGGTGAAGGAGACACTCGAAAAGCTCGGCATGGACAGCCGGGGAGGCACGCCGCTGAGCGATGTCGTCCACTCCTACATCCAGGCAGTCACAGGCTCGATGCAGGGGCAGACTTTGACCCCGTCGCCCCGCTGAGACGTCGCTACCGACGCTCAGGAGGACCGCGCCCCGAGCAGCGGAGCCGTTAGGACAGGGCAGCCGGGGCGAGGCGAACGGTACGCGGTTGGAGTGTCCGAAGGCGTATGGGCTTGGGCTTGGTGTCCGTGGCGGCCGGTTCGACGGGGTGCGGTGCGGAACGCGGGGGCCGGGGTGGCCCGGTGAGACGGCGGACCATGAGAGTGATGAAGGTCCAGGTGATGTGGGCTTCGCTGTGGGAGATGAGCCGTTCGTAGTCTCGGACGTTCCTCCGGGCCCTCATGATCCACGAGATGGCGCGCTCGACCCGCCACCGCTTGGCGAGGACGGCGAAGCCGTCCTGGTCTTTTCGGCGGGGCACTAACCGTGTCGGCTCCAGCCATCCACGGTCCAGGGCCGCGTACAGAGCACCGTGCCCGCGTCGGTGCTCGACCGCCAAGGAGAGCTCGACCAGGGTTTTCACCGGCCCGTCCGTGCACAGCACCGCGTCGGTGAGCTCGAAGAGCGCGTCCGCCCGCTTGTAGAGGCACTCGTAGAACTCGACCCGAAAGCGGGACAACAGGCCCAACGCCTCGATTCCGGGCACACCGACAGGCAGACTCATGGGCAGCGGCCGTTCTCTCGTGCTTTGTGACTCGACATCTCGAAGCGTGGAGAACGGCCGTCTCCGCTGTCCGGTGAAGAACCGCAGGTCAGCAGGACGAGTGACCCGCGAGGTTAAACGCCAAGCTCAGCCGACGTGGATACCGCCTCCTGGGCGCTGCTGCGGAAGCTGGCGCTGGGCCTGTCCGCGGGCCTGACGGGCGCGGTCCGCGCTGTGCCGCCGCTCCTGCTGCAGCGCGGCGTCGCGGGCCGCGTCCTCGGCCAGGTGTCGACTGGGGGCCTGCGCGCTGATCTGCTGTCGCAACCGCTGCTCGGCCTGAAGCTGCTCGGCAGTCGTTCGCAGGTCGCGGGCCTTGGCTCCCAGCGAGACGGCTTCTTGCCGGGCCTGCCGGGCCTCCTCGGCGCGGGCGGTGTCGATCTGCGTGGCCAGGGTGGGCAGGTGGGCGCGCATCGCGGCGAGCTGCTGCCGCAGGGCCGTCGGGTCGGCGGGGGCCTCGCCGAGCGCGCCCTGGGAGCGGAAGGCCTCGGCGTAGGGGGAGGTACGCAGCGTCTGCCAGGCCTGTTGCCGGGTGGTGGCGGCCGCGCGTTCGGCGCGCTGCTGCTCGTCATGGGCTTCGGTCATCTGTCGCGTGTACTGGGCGAGCAGGGACTGTTGTTCGGCGCGCGAGGTGCCGGCCAGCCGCAGGGCGACCCGGCTCCGGCCGGCGGCCGCCTCGATGCGCTCCTTGATCACCTTGGCCTGCTCGGCCACGGTCGCGGCGCGGCGAGCGATGCCGGTCTCCTGCTCGGCCTGTGCGGCCAGTTGGTCGGCCGCGGCGAGGACAGCGGCCGCGGCTTGCGCGGTGCGCCGCCCGGAGCTCGGGTGTTCGGCCGCGACGGCCGCCAGTTCGCGCGCTTGGCGGGTCTGTTCGTCGGCGGCGTGCTCGGTGGCGGCGGCCGCGCGCAGTGCCTTGGCGAGCCGTGCCTCCAGCTGTCCGGAGGCCAGGCCCCCGTAAGGGCGGACTTCGCGGTCGTTCCAGGCAGGGAAGTCGGGTTCGCCGACGGCGGGCGTGGGCGGTGCCACGGGCTCGGGGGCGGTGCGCAGCTGGTCGCTGACCATGGCGTCGGCGCGGTCCTGGCGCAGCAGCACGGTGTACGCCTGCAGGGCGCGCTCCAGGAGTTCGGCCTCGTCGCGGGGCTCGCCCAGCCGGGCGCGGGTTTCGGGGTCCTCGAGGGCCGCGGCGGGCAGCCACAGGTGGTTGACCTCCTTGCCGCGGGTGATGCCGGGGTAGAGGGCGTACGCGTTCGCGCCCAGCCCGTAGACGAGGGCGGTGTCGGTGGTCAGGCCCTGGGAGGAGGCGATGGTCATCGCGTAGCCCAGGGAGACGGCGCCGGCGGTGATCTGCCCGGGGGTCAGCCAGGCCTGGGAGGTATGGGCCGTGCCGTCGGGGTTCTTGCGCCGCCAGGTGATCTGGACCCGGTGGTCGTCGGCGATGTCGGTGACCACGGCGCGGTAGCCGTTGAGGACGTCGGGGCCGGTGCCGCGGCGCGAGCGGTAGTCGTTGCTGCGCACCCGGACGACATCGCCGACGCCCAGGGTGAGGTGGTCACCGCCGGGCAGGGCGTAGCGGTGGGTGTGACCGAGTTCGCCGGCAGCCCGGCGCAGGGTCTGCGCTCCGGCGTTCAGCAGGGCCGCGTCACTGTTGCGGGCGGCCAGCACGACGAGGTTGTCGAGCATGTCGTACGCGTCGACGTAGCGGGCGCGGGCCTCGTTCCAGGCGGCGAGGATGCTGCGGCGAGCGTCGTCGGCGCTGTCGGTGGCGTGGATGCGGCCGCGGTCGGCCAGCAGGTTCAAGGCCTGTTCGCGGGCGCCGGTGCGCCAGATCTCCAGGGCGGCTCGCTCGCCCGCGTCCTTCTGCCGTCGGTTGACGGCGAGGGTCTCGCCGCCGACCAGGCGGTGGACTTCGGTGAAGCCGCCGCCGGGGCCGATCGCCTGCAGTTGCTGCGGGTCACCGACCGCGATGACCTTGGTGTTGGTGCGGGCGGCCTCGGTCAGCAGCACCGCCATGGCCCGGTCGTCCGTCATCGCGGCCTCGTCCAGGACCAGGACGTCGATGCCGGTCAGGCCGGTGCCGTCGTGGATGCGCTGCAGCCAGGCGGCGACGGTGCGGGAGGGGATGCCGGAGCCCTCGTACAGGTTCTGCGCGGCGACCGCGGACAGGGAGGCGCCGGCGTAGGTCAGGCCGGTCGCGTCCCAGCCGATCCGGCAGGCCTCCATCAGGCTCGTCTTGCCCGATCCGGCGACGCCGATGACGGCGTCCACGCCGTGCCCGCCGGTCAGCAGCCGCTCCACCACGCGCCGCTGCTCGGCGGCGAGTGAGAACCCGGCGGCCACCTCGAACACGGACAGGGCGGCCGCCGCCTGATCCCGGCTCAGGCGGGCGGAACCGTCGGCGTAGCGGGCCCGGGCCTGGTCCACGATGGTCTGCTCGGCCTGCAGGATGTCGAGGGTGGTGTACCGCTCGGCGTGCGCCATCAGCTGAGAGCCGCGCGGCGGCAGCGCCTTGACGTATCCGCGGACCGCGAGCACCCGCTCCGCAAGGCCTTCCAGCTCGGACGCGGGCAGGCCGAGCGGGCAGGCTTCGGCGACCCGGGCGAGCAACTGCGCGTGGGAGAACTCCTTGTCGGACGCGGTCAGCCCGTACTGGGGGTGGAAGACCTCGGCGGCGATCTGCTCGGGGGACGGGGTGCGCGGGCCGTCGGGGCCGGTCACGGCGAGCGGCCCGTCGGGGCCGGACGGGCCGGGAGCGGCGGCCGAGACCATCGCGTCGACGTCGTAGCCGAGTTCTTCGGCCCGTTGGCGCCAGCCGGCGCGCAGGTCCAGGACGCCGGTGTCGTGCTTGGCGTGCCGGGTCTGGGCCGACACCCGCAGCTTCTCCTCGCGGCTGGCGTCGGCGCCGGCGATGGCGTCCACCTGGGCGGCGCGGCGCGAGTAGTGGTCGCGCAGCGGCTCGGGGATGCCCTCGACCTCCCAGGCGCCGGTGCGCGGCGAGCGGGCGTAGCGCACGCCGAACCGCTCGTGGGCCAGCGCCCGCACCCGCCCCTTGAACAGGGCGTCGAACGCGCGGGCGTGCCGGTGCAGGTCCATGCCGCCGTTGGCGATGGCCCGCCACTGGTCGTCCTCGCAGCGGGCCATGTTGACGATCACGATGTGGATGTGCAGGTGGGGGTCACCGGGGGTGTCGTCGACCGGGCGGGCGGACTGGTGCTCGACGCTCCAGCCGAGCAGTCCGCCGGTGGCGATGCGGTGGAGCTTGCCGTCCTCGCTCGCCAGGCCGTAGCCGATCCACTGCTCCAGCTCGGCGAAGGCCTCCCGCTTGGCCTGGTGGACCAGGTCGCGGAACTCCTTCTCGTGCCGCTCCGCGAGCAGCGCCCACAGGGTGGAGTCGCTCTTGGGCAGGTCGGCGACGATGTCGTAGGCACGGATGCGGACACTGACCCGCTCGCCCTCGTGGGCGCGGGCCTCGGCCAGCTCGTCGGCGTCGTAGATGTCCTCCAGGGCGAGCCCGGCCGCGCGGGCGAGGCGATGCAGGGAGTCGACCTGCAGCCGGTGCCGCTCGCCTTTCTGGTGCACCATCCGGGCGAGCGTCGCCCACTTCTTCGCCTGCTTGGGCTTGCCGGCGAACAGGTCGGCCGGCTCGCATCCGGCGGCGTCGGCGGCCGCTTCGATCACCTCGACAAGCCGGGCGCCGGCCAGCTTGGCGCGCGGGTGCGCGCGCAGCTCGGGGCGGACCAGCTGCTCGCCGGTGAGGGGGTGGACACCGTTGGTCAGCGCGCGGGCAGCCTGCTTGCCGGCCTCGTCGAGGACCGCTCCCGGTCTCTGGCCGACCGCGGCGAGACCCTCCCCGATCCACACGAGCGTGCCGTCCTCGGCGGCGCCCATGCGGTAGTCGACCTGGTCGCCGACGGCGGTGGTGGTCTGCCCGGCGAGACCTTCGCCCTCCTGCTGGACGTAGCAACCGGAATGACCGGTGAGGCGGTACTCGACCTGCGCGTCATCCACGATCCCGGTGACCCAGGCCATCGACCGCCGCCCCCTTCCCCCGTCTTCCGCGGCCGAAGCCGCGTACGTCCCCGCAGGGGACGTACCTTTGTCCATCTGCTTCTGATCTTGATGGATCGTGAAGGCTAGCTCTGGAGGAGGAGGGGAGTCAACGGTGAGCAGCGGGGCGAGCGATGGACGACTGTGTCAGTAGGACGGTGAGGCTCGGAGAGCGTCCGGAGGCACTGGCATCGGGCGTGGTCGGCCTTTCGGACTCATCTCTCGGGTGCTCGACTTATCACGGCGTGATAATTCCGGGGCGCGCACCGGCTGGCCTGGCTACCCACTCCGCAGCAAGCAGTACGGCCCCGCTCGACGCCGTATAGGCGAGGCGAGCGGGGCCGCTGGGCGCAGGGGCTGCTATGGGGCTTCGAGCTCAGCCAGCAGCGCCTCGTACTGGTCCGGGTACTGCTCCCGGAGGACCGTCATCCACACACGGGCCCCCTGGATGAAGGCCTCCGGCTTCATCTTCTTACGGAGGTGGTGCACCCAGGAGGGCGCATCGTCGTACCCGAGCTGCTGCGGTTCCTCGGGCTGCGCCGCCTCCGCCTTCGCAGCCCCCACGTCCCCGGTGCCAGTGCGCGGTTCGGGGAGGGACGCGGATGCCTGCTCGCGGGCGGCGGCCGGCGTGGCCATACCGGACCGCGGCGGAGCAGCCGCGGGGGCGGGAGGGCCAGCGTGTGTCTCCGGGATTATCACGCCGTGATAATCGGCGGGACCCGCTGAGCGCTGAACGACCTCCTGCGGCGAGGCCGCCGCTGCCTTCCTGCGGGCCGCTTCCGCTCGTTCGTCCGCTTTGGCCTTCTGCTCCTCCGGAGACAGCTTGCCGAGGTTGCGGACGTGCTCCACCTTCCGCTCCCCGGTCACCAGATCCTTCTGCAGCTCGGGGGTGAGCTTCAGCAAGGACAGCTTGCTGGAGATGGTGTTCTGCGGGATGCCCAGCCGTTTGGCGGCCTTGGTCTGGGAGCCGTAGTAGTCGACCAGGCTCTTGAGGGCATGCGCCTCTTCGAGGTCGGTCATGTCGTCGCGGTGGTAGTTCGCGACGAACGCGGCCTCGAGGAGCGCTTCATCGGTGGCGACGCGTCCGTTGTCGACGCGGACCGGGATGGTTGCCATGCCGACGCGGCGGGCGGCCTCCAGGCGGCGGTGGCCGTCGACGACGATGTACTGCGCTCCGTCGTCGAGGTCGTCGGCGCGGTCCGGCCGGTTGCGCAGGTACGCGTCGACCGTGGCGACGGCGATGGGGATGATGATGCCGACCTCGCGGACGGTCTGCACCGTCTCGTCGAGGTTACGGAGGTGGTTGCGCGGGTTGTCGGGGTTGTCGCTGATGAGGGTGACCGGCAGCTCGGTGATGGCCGCTGCAGCCGTCTCCTCGCCTGCGATGGTCTTGTCGATGAGGTTGCGTCGGGAGGACCGGGCGCCGCGCGCTGCGCCGAACGCGGGCGCCGATCCAAGGGTGTCGGCCTTGCTCAACGGGTGGCTCCCCTCGCTACCTGCCGCATGGCTTCCGCCTGGTCACTCTGCGGGGCGTAGCTCAGCAGCGGCATCCGCTTGCGGACCGCTTCCCGCTGCTCCTTCAGGTCGCCGATGACGGCCAGGACCTTCGGGTCGCCGAGTGCCTTCCAGTTGTCCAGGGACGAGGTGGCGACGTAGCCGCGGCGGGAGTCGTACAGGTTGACGACCAGTCCGAGGTAGTCGACCTCGAGGGAGAGGTCTTCGCAGAGGTCCTCGACCTGCTGAGCGAGCATGCCGTAGGCGGTGGCAGACGAGTCCTCGGCGAGGACGGGGATGATCACTCCGGAGACGCCGGCGGGCTCGCCGCGGCGTCGGCGCCCGTAGTAGAGGGCGGCGTCCATGGCGATGCCGAGGCTGGGCGGGCAGTCGATGATGATGATGTCGTAGTCGGCTTCGAGGGGGCGCAGGGCCAGCTCGAGGGCCGCTTCCTTCTGGAAGCCGCGCTTCTGCGTCGCCACGACGGCGATCTTCGCGTCGAGGAGGAATCCGTCGAAGCAGGCGGGCAGTACGTGCAGCCGCTTCTCGTACCGCTGGTCGTCTATCACCACGACCAGGTCGCGCAGGTCTCCTTGGCCTTCGCCGCACATGTGGGAGACCAGGCTGTCGTGGTTGGGTTCGATCTGGGGGACCCCGAGTTGTTCGCTGAGGTGTCCCTGAGGGTCGAAGTCGACGATGAGGACCCGTTTGCCTTCTTCGGCATAGGCCTGGCCGATGCCGGCGGAGATGGCGGTCTTGCCGACCCCGCCTTTCTGGTTGCCGACGATCTTCCGTTCGGGGTCTGTTCCGCGGCTGCCGTGCCGGGGGGACGGGTTGGCGTCGAGCCAGTCGCGGATCGACTGGGCGAGACCCTGGGTGTAGGAGACGCCGCGATCGGTGCACGTCTCCTTGAACTGCTCGTACAGGCCCGGCGGGAGCCAGGTGGAGAAGGACTTGGCGCCGGCGGTGTCTACCTCGGTGCCGGTGCTGGCGTCGGCGCGCCAACTGCTGATGGCCGCCTCGACGGCGTCCTGGATGTCCAGGCTGAGTTCGGCGGCACGGACCTTGAGTGCTTGCTGGAGCGCCGAGGGCAGCTTGGACGCTACCTTTTCCCGGTCTCCCTCGGGGTATGGAGAGGGCATGACGTCACCATACTGACTCTTGAGGGCTCACCAGCACCCTCTTTGCGGCTCTGACGCCGTTTCACCCGGTGTGCGTGCCGTCCGGGTTATCACGCCGTGATAATCGCGGCCCGTGGATGGCAGCCCGAGCCGGGATTATCACGCCGTGATAAGTGCTGGCGTCGTCCCGGCAGCCCTGTTGGACCTGTTGGGTCCAACGAAGCTGGTCTCGCCGGTCAGCGGTGCCGGTTGTCGTTCTTGGTGTGGGCGATCAGTCCGGTGGTTCGGGTGCTGTGGTGGCTGTGGTTCTGGTGGACGTCGCCCGCGTAGTGGTGGTGCTCGGTGTGGGCCGCCCTGGCTCCCTTGAGGGCCGTGCCGACGGCGGCGGCGACCGCGGCCACCGCGGCGATGGGCAGCGTCACGAACAGCACGCTCATCAGGGAGACGGCGGCGAAGCCCTGACAGGCGAGCCAGACGCCGCAGCCGAGACCGACGCACCCGGTGCCCACGCCGATGCCGGCGACCGCGGTTCCGGCGGCCCAGGCCGGGACGATCCTGTTGTCGGGCTGGCGGACGGGCTCGGCGTCGCTGGGCCGGTTGGGCGTCTCGTCGCGAAAGCGCGTGGGCGTCGGGGCGGGCGGAGGCAGGCGGTAGACGGCCTCGACGGCCTCGATGAGACGGCGGGCCTCGATGGCGGCCTCGGATTCCTGCTCGGTGCGGTGGTCCACGGGAAGTGCTCCTTCATCTGCTGGGGGAGTGGCGGGGCCAGATGGTCGGTCGGTGACGGGAGTGGCCGGCCCCGTGCGGGGCGCGTCAGTCGCGCGGGGCGAGAGCCCAGGTGCCGTGGCCGACCCGGACGACCCGGCCTTCCTCGGCGAGTTTGCTGAGCGTGTTGTCGACCGAGCCGGAGCTCGGGCCGCCGTCGGTGCCGACACCGACGGCCGTGCGGATGTCGCGGACGCGGCGGGGTTCGCCGTCGGCGAGCGCCTCCAGGACCCTGTGCCGGAGCGTCTTGGGGGGTGCGGGGAAGGAACCGGTGCCGCCGGTGTGCGGCAGGCCCTTCTTGGCCTTCTTGCCCTTGCCGCCTTTCTCCTCGTCGCCCTCGCCCGGTGTCAGGAGGGCCTCGGCGGCGATCAGCGCCTCTGCGTGGGCGGCTGTGAAGACCGCGTCCTCTTCCGGGGTGAAGCCGGGGATCTCGGGCGCGGACTCGAACAGCCGGATCAGGTGCGGGTACGTCTTGTTCCGCTTGAGGGCTTTGAAGACCCGCATCAGGGTGGCGCGGCCGCCCTGCAGGCCCCAGGCCATGCCCGCGGTGATCGGCCCCGGCGGGACCTCCTTGCCGTCCCACGCGGCCTCCAGTTCCTCGGAGACCGAGCCGAAGAACCGGCGGATCGGGGTGACGTCCGTACCGTCGCTGACCATGTCCGTGGCCATGGACTGGGTCATCGTGCTGTTGACCCGGCCCATCCAGACGGTGCCCTGGCGGGCGTTGGCCCGCAGCTTCTCGGCGTCACCGAGGTCGGCGACATGGATGGACTGGCCCGCGAAGCGGATGCCGAACCCGAACTTGCGGCCGGTCTGCTGGATGCGGGCGATCATCGCCACGATCCACTTGCTGAACTCCGGCGGGCAGATGGCGTGTTCGCCGATGGCCAGGTTGATCTCGTCGAGCGTGACGTTCACCAGCCGCCACGGGTCGCCCAGGACGAAGGAGCCCCAGCCGTTGGCGGAGGAGACCTTCTCGCGGTGGTCGGCGACCGCGCAGGCGGCGGCGAGGGTGGCGGCCATGGCGGCGAGACCTGCGCCGAAGTGGCGTACGCGGCCGTCGGCCTCCGGCAGGGACATGCCGGACTGGGCGTCGGCGACGAGGCTGATCACGCCGCTGAGCCGTTCGGCGATGAGGACGGTGAGCAGGAAGACGCTCTTGCCGGAGCCCATGGCGCCGACGACCAGGTCGGTGAGCGCGCCCATCTCCGGGTCGTACAGCGGCATCTTGAACAGGCGTCCGTCGTGCCGCAGGCCGACCGCGATCCGGCCGTCCGCGCCCATCGTCAGGTCCTCGACGGTGGCCTCGCGGATGTTGAGCAGCGGGTGCTCGCGGTAGACGGTGACGACCGCGTGGGCCAGGCCGTCCGTCTCGATCATCAGCAGCTCGGGGTCGTCGATCTTCAGGGCTCGGGCCAGCTTCAGGCGAGGCAGGCTGATCAGCTCGCCGTCGGTGGCCGCCACCCGCATCCGCAGGGTGCCCGCCTCCTTGTCGAGGCGGTAGTCGACCAGTTCCATGCCGGGGGCCGCGCCGCCGGGTCCGGAGACCTTCTGCTCCCACAGCAGCTTCAGGCCCTGCTCGGTGGCCTTGGCTGCCATCTCGGAGGGGGCGACGCGCAGTTGCAGGCGGCCGGGGCCGTAGCCGTCGACGCCGGTGATGCTCACGCACTGCTCGGGGACGTCGAACACCGCGGCGACCGAGCGGGGGGTGACCGAGCTGGGCACGGCCTGCCCGGCCGGGGCGAGGACCAGGGCGGAGAAGTCGGCCCGCTCGGGGTGGTCCTGCCTGATGTCCTCCAGCCAGGTTTCCCCGGTGGCCGGGGAGGCTGCCCACATCGCTCTGATGTGCCCGTCGAAGGTGGTCGGCCGGGGCGCGGCCCGGGCGGGTACGAGCGCCTGATCCTCGCCCTGCTCGGCGGCCTGACGGTCGATGGCGCGGCGGAGACCGCGCGAGCGGGTCCACGGGGTGGCCGCCGCCATCCCGAGCGTCCAGACGCCGGCGGCCAGCATCGGCCAGGCGTCGGGGTAGTGGAAGACCGGCGAGAGCATGCCCGCCGTGTAGGTGCCGGACCAGCCCAGGACCGGCAGCGAGCGGTAGACCGACAGCAGCAGGCCCTCGCTGTCCTCGTCGGCGGCGCGCTTCCACACCCGCCGCCCGGACAGGTAGCCGGTGAGTACGACGGCACCGTGTGCCCACCAGGGGACGTCGGTGACCGGTCCGGCCGCCGCCCAGGTGCCGGCCGCGCCGTACAGGACGCGCTCGGCGATGGCCAGGCGCCGGGCCTGCTGCGGGGTGAGCCCCCGATCGGGGGCGGCATCGGCCTCGGGAGCCTTTGCGATCTCAGTCGTCACGGCGTTCCTCCCGCCAGGGGGTGAGAAAAGGGGGAATGGGGGAGGGGCCCGGTGGAGTCTTGGGTTCTAGGAGTCGTTGCAACACCCCAGTTCAAGGGGTGGGATGGACTTCGAGATCCGAGGGGACCGGACGCCGCAGGGTCCCAGGAAGCTGTCCCGGGAGCGGGAGGCATACTCCCGGCTCGTGCAGCAGGGATACAGCAACACCGAAGCGTGCCGGATCGTCGGCGTTGACCGCAGGACGGGCAACAAGTGGCGCAACGGCCGCTCCGGAGAACGCAACCGCAAGCCGGTACCACCGATACATGTGGTGGTACCGGCTCGCGGCCCGTCCCGGTACCTGAGCGAGGACGAGCGGATCCACATCGCCGACCGGCTGAGGGAGAAGACAACGGTGCGGGCGATCGCCGCGGAGCTGGGCCGCAGCCCGTCCACGGTCAGCCGTGAGATACGGCGCAACCGCCATCCGGCAAGCAGCGTCTACCGCCCGCACGCCGCCCAGGCCCGCGCCGATGCCCGTCGGCCTCGGCCCAAGCCCCGCAAGATCCTTCAGGACCCGCAGCTGCGCGAGGCCGTCCAGGCGATGCTGGAAGAGAAGTGGAGCCCGGAGCAGATCTGCCAGGCTCTGCGGCAGAGGTTTCCCGACCGGCCGGAGATGCATGTGGTCCACGAGACCGTCTATCAGGCGCTCTACGTCCAGGGCAGAGGCCAGCTCAGGCGTGAGCTCGCCGGCGCCCTGCGTTCCGGCCGCGCCCGGCGCAGGCCCCAGCGGCAGGCCAACTGCCGCCAGCCGCGTTTCACCACACCCATGGTCATGATCAGCGAACGCCCCGCCGAAGCCGCGGACCGGGCCGTGCCCGGCCACTGGGAGGGCGACCTGATCATCGGCAAGGACGGCAGGTCCGCGATCGGCACCCTCGTGGAGCGCGCCACCCGTTACGTGATGCTCCTGCACCTGCCCGGCGAGCACAGCGCCGAGGCCGTCCTGACCGCTCTGACAGCCACCGCCCGGACTCTGCCCGCCCAGCTGATGCGGTCCCTGACCTGGGACCAGGGCAGCGAGATGGCCCGGCACGGCGAGTTCACCCTCGCCACCGACATCCCGGTCTACTTCTGCGACCCCGCCAGCCCCTGGCAACGCGGCTCCAACGAGAACACGAACGGACTGCTGCGGCAGTACTTCCCCAAGGGCACCGACCTGTCCGTCCACAGCCCCGACCACCTGGCCGCCGTCGCCGACCAGCTCAACCGCCGCCCACGCAAAACGCTCGGCTGGGAAACCCCAGCCGAGCGCCTGCATAGACTGCTCGCGGCCTGATCAACACGACCACGTGTTGCGACGATCGCTAGAAACCGCCAGTTCACCGGGCCCCTCCTCGCTGTCAGACCCGTTGGGCATGAGGGGTCTGACGGGGGTTGTACTGGTTCTTCGTCGTGCGGTGTGGTTCAGCGCTTGCGGTAGAAGCCCGCCTTCGCCTGCCGTACGCCGGACGCCTGGACCGCCTCGTAGACGCCCCGGTATTCGGTTTCGTGGGCGTCCTTGAACGCGCGGGCGTTGGTTTCCATCTGGTCGGCGGCGCCGGACACGCCGTCGGCCGCCTCGGCGACCTTGCGCACGCGGGAGGCCGCTTCGTTGATCAAGCCCGTGAACTTCGGCTCGACCTCGGCCTCGGCGCACATGTCGGCGATTCGGTCTTGATCCCCGGCGTCCTTCTCCATCCGTCGCTTGAGGACGTACAGCCCCTCCTTGAGGGCCAGGGCCTGACCGGTGAGGGCCGTCATCCTCGCCGCGAGGGTGATGAACGACAGCCGCCCGCCCTTGGCGAGGGGCCTGGGGGTGTAGGGGACCAGGTCTGTCATCGCCCGTCCTCGTTGTGGATGCGGGCGGACGGCATGGTCAGGCCCGCGTCGAGCGCGGCCTGCTGCACGGGCCGGTAGGCGTCGTGCATCTCGTCGTGCGCCGTCTCGACCGCTTCGGCTGCGGCCAGGGACTCCTTGCGCATCGCCACGGCCTTCTTCTGCAGCAGGTCCATCGACTCCGCCAACCGGTCCATGGCGGCGGAGGTGAGGCGGCCGATCACGTTGTTGCGCTCCGCGAGCTCGACGGCGAGCTCCCGCAGCGAGTCGCGGATCTCGACCGCCTTGTCGGCCAGGACCGCGCACTCGTCGTACGTGGTCAGGCACTCGTCCTTGGAGTCCGCCAGGGCGTCCAGGACGTCGTCGAGCGTCACTTCCGTCAGGTGTTCCGCGGGCACCGTGGCCCGCGGGGTGGGGGTGGATACCGGTGATGCGCTCACGCGCGCTCCCTTCGTGGTGGGGCTGGTGCCGGTGGGCACGGCGGGCGCTGACCCGGCTGTCACCGCTGCGGGCTCCCACCGGCGGGCCTGCGAGCCGGGCACGTGCAGCGACTCGGCCCAGTACACGGTCTGCCGGTTCGGGTCGGTGTCCCGCATGGAGTCGTAGGCGCTGCGCCGCCCGCTGAACGTTCCGCTCGGGCCGGTCGGGGACGTCCCCACGGATCCGGTGGACGAGGTTCCCGCGGGTCCGGTCGAGGAGGCGCCCGACGAACTCGTCGACGACGTCGACGGGGTCGGCTTCGTGCAGGACTTGGCCTTCGGCTTGCTGAACCGGTGCTTCTTCTTCGGGCCCGGGCCCATGGTCCCGGCCGACTTCTTCGCCGCCCCGGGGCCCTTGGTCCCGGCAGGCTTCTTCGGCGACGCCGCGGCGCCGGCGCCGGTCCCCGCTGCGGTGCCGGACGCCGTGGCGCCGGGCATGGGCTTCTTCTTGCGGTGCTTGACCGTGCTCAGGATCGGCGGCGCGAGATTCTTGCGCCGCTTCTTCAGCCGCCGCCGGGCCGCCTTCGCCGTGGCCTGGCCCAGCGTGGTGCGCCCGGCACCGGCGGCCGCCGCCTTCTCCTTCTTCTTGCGCCGGGCCTCGGCTCGAGCCTCGTGCTGCTTCTGCTTGGCCTCGAACCGGGCGTCGCGGGCCTTCTCCTTCCTGTCGCCCTTCGCCTCGATCCGGGCGTTGCGGACCTTGTCCTTCGCGGCCCGGCGGGCTTCCTTCGCCGCGTTCTTCCGGTCGCGGGCCGCATCGCGGTCCTTCGCCCGGTTCTCGAGCCGGGCGGCCTGTCGGTCCGCGCGCCGCCGACTCTTCGCGCCTTGCCGGGCGGCGGCCCGCTCCTGGCGGCCACGGGCCCGCTCCAGTGCCGGGCTGGAGGCGTTCGGGCTGGGCGACTTGCCGCCGGAGGGGGACTTGATCCCCGACCCGGAACCGTTCTTGCCGCCTCTGCCGGTGCCGCTGTTGCCCGTGCCGGCAGAGCCAGTGCCGGTGGACGTCTTACCGCCGCCGGACTTGCCCGACCCGGTCTTCGCTCCGGGCCCGGTGCCCGTCGCGCCGGACTTCGTAGCCCTGCCGGGTCCGGTGCCGGCGCCGCGACCGCCGCCCGAGCCGGAGCTCTTGCCGCCGCCTGCGCCCGGTGAACTGCGCCCGCCGGAAAGGGCTTTGCGACCGAACTCCTGGCTGGAGGGGATCTTGCTTCGCTTCTGGGCGGCCTTGTCCCCGATGCCCTGCATGGCCAGGGCGTGCTTGGCGGCCGCCTCCTCGCTCGCGAGCTTGTGCTTGAGGCGGGCCTCGCGCAGCGGCGCGAGTTCCTCGGCGCGTTTCATGCGCCGCTGGCGCCAGTCGTGCAGCACCGTGGCGGTGCCGCGCAGGGCGGCGAGTGCGATGGCCAGCGTCGCCGCCAGACCCAACGCCGCCAGGCCCGGCTCCTGCGGGTCGCTGTCGTCGTCGGCACCGTCGCTGTCGTCGCCGGCACCGTCGTCGCCGTCGTCCAGGGCCTCGGACCGCACAGCCGCCATGGTCGTGGCCGGCGGGCGGGCCGGGGTTGGCGGCAGGCTCGGCGGCCCGGCGCTGAGCGCGAGCAGCGAGTCGGCGGCCGACCGGCGGGAGCGGGCCGGAAGTGTTCCGGCCCCGTCGGCGTCCGCCGGTGCTGAGGGAGCGGCGGACGGAGGCGGCGGGGCCGGGGGAGGTGCCGGCGGTGCGGCACCGGGGATCGAGGGGAGGCCCGGCGGGGGGCTGCTGCCCCTCGGCCGGAGGGAGAGGACGTTGTTCTCGCCGTTCCGGTTGTCGTCAGACACGACTACTCCAGGGGTTGACAGAGGGTGACCGGATCGGAGATCCTCGCGCGCCCGCGCGCCCATCCGCCCGCGCGCCCGCCTTGAGGTCTCCGATCCGCCCGCCCGCCGTGGTGATGAGGGTGATGACGATTACGTACGGTCACCACCGCTGTGGCGCTGGACCCAGTTCTCCAGGGTTCGCGCCAGGTCCTGCCACGGTTCCGGATCGCCCTGCGCGGCCCTCGCCTTGCAGATCGAACGGACCCGGTCCCACCACGCGTCGACCAGGCCCGCGTCGCCGCGCAGCTCGACCTGGCGGCGCTGACGCTCCAGCCAGTGCTGGTGCTTCTTGGCCTCGCGGGCGTCCTTGATCGTCGGCATGTGGTTCAAGCTCCCTTCTCGAACAGGTCGTTCACGCCGCGGATCCGCGATGGCGCCGCCGCACCCGGCTGACCTCCGCTTTCACTGCCGGTGGCCTCCTCTGCGCTGCTGGGGGCCATCGCGGTGCGGGTCTTGTGCAGGCTCTTGGCCGCGATCTCGCCGACGCCCTGACGCCGTGCGGCCTTCCTGGCGGCCTTCTCGGCCCGCTGGGCGGGCAGTGCCGCGATCTCCCTGACGTGGTCGGCGTAGGCCAGGCGCAGCGACTCGGCGGCCTGCGCGGAGTCCTTGGCCGCCTTGACCAGGGCCTTCATGTGCTTGTCGACCTTCCGGGCCCGCCACCGGGCGGACCACTTGCCGTCGCCCTCGACGGTCTGGGACCTCAACGCGGTCTGGAAGGCGGCCCGGGCCGCCTCGTACGCGCTGAGGTCGGCGTTGTGCTCGCGCTGGCGGTCCACCGTCCAGGAGGTCAGGTGCTGCAGGTTCAGCAGCGGCCGGAACTCCGCCGGGACACGGTTGATGACCTCGGGGCTGACGTGCTCGATCTCGGACACGGGATGGTTCTCCTCTCGGGAAGGGGCCCGCCGGCTGTCGGGGGCGGAAGGCGGGCCCGGCCCGCGGCGTACTCGCCGCGCCGCGTCAGGAGCGGACGGCACGGATCTGGTTGCGGACCCACTCGGGGTCCAGGCCGCCGAACTCGGCGGCGAGAGCGGTAGGTGACGGGGTCTGGCCCGCTGCGAGGATCTCGGCGGCGCGGGCCCGTACCGCTGCCCGCTGCTCGGCGCCCGGAGCGCCGGGCCTGCTGCTCCTACCGGTACGCCTACCGCCCCGGTTACCGCCACCGGTGGAGCGCGGGTTGCCCCTGCCGGTAGAACGCGGGTTACCGCTGCCGGCAGGAGCGGGATTACCGGTCGGGTCACCGCCACCGGTAGAGCCGCCGTCACCGCCCCGGTCACCGCTACCGGCAGGAGCCGGGTTACCGGTGCCGCTACCGGTCGCCTCACCGGTGACCGACTCCTCCTCGTCGGCCTGGTCGGCCTCGTCGTCCGCCGCCGTGTGGTCGTCCATGAGCTTGTGGACGCGCCAGACGACCGCGACGAACATGGTCACGACGGCGATGACGAGGAAGGTCTTGCCGTCGGCTTCCGGTACGGCGAGGTGGTACGTGATGTTCGCGCCGAGCATCAGCAGCAGCGCCGGGTACACGTCCCTCTCCCGCTTGAAGGCGACGACGCAGTAGATGTCGATGCACACCGGCAGCAGCGGAGAGAACGGCCCGAAGCCGACCATCTTCGCCAGGTGGTACTCGCCGGTGGCGGCCAGGCCGATCGCCGCGAACAGCGCCAGCCAGACCATCAGGTCCCAGAACCGGCGGGCCATGCCGCGCCTGCGCCTGGCCCACGACTTCTTCCGGGCCGCCGCCGCGCGGGCCTTGGCCAGTTCCGCCTTGGCACTGCGCTGCAGCTTCTCGGCCCGGGCCTGGGCCTCGACCGCGTCCTTCATCACCGCGGCCTTCTCCCCCTCGGCGCCGGCCAGGATCGCCTGCGCCTGCTTGCGGGCGTCGGCCTCGGCGGTGCGCCGCATGTGCTCCAGCTCGGCGGCCAGCGCCTCGCGCTGCTCCTTCCGGCGGTGCTCGTGCTGCTTGCCGAGTGCTCGGAGCTCCCTCTCGAATGCTGCCCGGGCCTGTTCGAAGTCCTCGCGGTAGGCGTCCAGTTCGGCCTGGTTGGCAGCGCGTCGTTCGGCGAGTTCCTCGTTCAGCTCCAGCAGCGCCGTCCGGCGGGCGAGGTCGGTCTCGGCGGCGACCGCCGCGTGCGCGGCCGCCGTCTCGTTCGCCTGCTTCTGGGCCTCCCCGAGGATGCGGGCCGCGTCCGCCAGGGCGGTGCGGTACGCGGCCTCGGCGGAGGACCGGCGCAGGGCGGCGAGCTCGACCGCCTGCCGCTCTGCCTCGGCGAGCAGCAGGCGGGCCTGCTCCTCGGCGGCCGCCATGACCTCCTCGGCCGTCCGCTGCGCGTCGACGCGGGCGGCATCCAGCAGGTCACGGGCCTCCTGGTCGGCGGCGGCGCGGACCCTGTCCGCCTCGCCCGCCGCCCGGCACAGCCGCTTCCCGGCTTCCTCGGCGGCCTCGGCCAGGACCTGCCTGGCGTCGGCGGCAGCCGCCTGCCGGATCGTGCGGGCCGTCCCCTCGGCGCCTTCGCGCAGCTGCGCCGCTTCGTCGGCGGCCTGCCGGCGGGCGAGGTCGAGGGTGTCGGCGGCTTGGTCCATCAGGTCTGCGGCCCGGTCCCGTAGGTCCGCGAGCCTGACCTCCGCCTCTTCCAGCACCTCCTGGCTCGGCGGCACGGGCGCCTCAGCGGCCGGTCGGCGCTGCGGCGGGGTCGTCGTCTGGGCCGGCGACTTGCGCGCCGCCGTCTTCTTCCGGGCGCTGCGGGTGCCGGTACGGGCCGCCACGCGAACTCCTTTCATGCGGGTGGCCGCCTCGCGGCGGCCACCTGGTGTGCGGTGCGGTCCGTCTCTCAGCCCCGGGCGAGGCGGGCGGCGAGCCGGTCGATCACGCCGACGGCACGACGCCCGACCCGCTCGATCCGCTGCCGGAACAGCAGGTCCCCGCCTTGGCGCAGGCGGTTCTCCGCCCGCACCAGCGGCCCGCGCCCCACCCTTTCCAGGTGGTCGTCCAGCCGCGTGAGGTGCTGTCCGCGGAGCGCGGACGCCAGCTCCGCGACCGTGTACAGGGCGGAGACGTAGACGAACAGGGCCACCGCCACCGTGCGGCGTCGCACCTTGTGGCCCAGGCCGCCGACCGGGCCGTGCGCGAGGGCGATCTCGACCAGGTTCTGGTGGACCTCCCAGTCCACCGACGACCAGGTCCTGATGTCCCCGTGGTCCTGGCGGAAGCGCTCGATGTTCAGCGCGGACTTGCTGACTTGTGCGTTCATTCGGCGGCCGCCTCTTCTCCGCCCCGGATCAGGGCCTCGCGGGCGATGTGGATCTGCTCGGCCACCTCGTGCGGCAGCTCGGTCGGGTCGATCTCCTGCAGCAGCTCGACCGCGAGGTGACGGCGCAGGAGGTGGATCTGGAGGTCGTCGACGATTCCGTCCAGCCGCTCCAGCACCTGGTCGCGTTCGCCGCGTACGGTCTGCAGGGCGAACAGGGCGGCCGCGCAGTGCACGGTCGCGGTGTCGACGCCGTCGGCCTTCTCGCGCAGCTCGTCGAGCGTGCGGGCCAGGACGACACGGATCGGGAAGCGCAGCTTCACTTGCGCCCCCTGACCCTGGACACGGCCCGGCCGTGACGCTGCAGTTCGGCCTGCGCCTGCCGGCGGGCCTCCTCCGCCTTACGGGAGGCCTCGGCGGCCGCGGCGGCCGCGGCCGCTGCCCGCTCCTGCGGGCTCATGCGGCCCACCCCGTGTGCTCGTCGCGACCGGCATACGCGTCGAAGGCGACGTCGACCGAGGCGACCAGGGCCTCGATCTGCTCGACGGTGATGCGCGAGCTGTCGACGAGGATGCGCAGACCCACGTTGCCCTGGCACATCGTCCCGGCGATCCGGAAGCCGGTCTCGGTCCGGGTGATGCCGCTGTCCTCCAGCTCCTTCACCAGGGCCGGCAGCAGGTGCGCGGCCTCCTTGCGGACGACCAGGTCCGCCAGGATCTCGCCCGGGCGGACCGTCACGGCGACCTCGACACCGAGCTTCGAGAGGTCCTGGACCTCCTCGAACACGGACCACGCCTCGGCGACGACGTCCTCGACACCGTCAAAGACGGCTTTGGCCCGGAGCGGGGCGGCCTGGGTGACTGCGATGATGGTCATGCGGATCGATTCCTTTGCTCTGGAGATCCGTGGACCCCCGGCACACAGGGCGCTGCAACGCCGTGCCGGGGGTCGCGCCGTTCATGGCCGGCGCGGTGGGCGAACGGGGAGTCGAACCCCTGCTTCTGACGAAGCCCCACCTGGGGCCCGCCCTCTTCTGACCTCGGGCTTCGGATGCCGCCGGGCGGCCCTTCGGAAGGAAGGCACGCCCGGCGACTTAAGCCCAAATCGCATCAATTGGCACACTGTTGAGTTCACAAGAAACGAACGGCCCGCCAGCTTCAGCCCTTGCGGACCTGGTTCTGACGCCGTCGAACGAGCAGCTGAGCCCACCAAGAAGCACCCGACCGTGTCGGCCGCCGCGCCTCGGTGGCAGGTCGAGCCTCACACAGAAGTCGTTGACTTTCAAGTTTCTAGAGATCTTATGAGTTGTGGTGTTCTATGGATCCTGTGACGCCCCGTACGCTCACCGGCATGGAAGAAGTGATGACGACCGAGGAAGTGCGGAAGAACTGGGGGAACCTGCTCACAGAGATCCGCAACCGGGTCCGGGGGGCGATCATCCTGCGGCGCTACCGGGATGAAGTCGCGGTCCTGGTCCCGGTCGACTGGTACCGAAAGGCCGTCAACGAGATCGGGCGGCCCGTGACCCTGGTCGACCCGACCAAGGTGGACGAGTAGCGACAGGGCATCAGCCCGTACGCCGCATGCCGTCAACCTCCTGCAACCGCCCTTCACTCCCGCGAGGATCGAAACTCAAGCAGAAGTGGAGCAGGAGATTGTGCGGCCGCAAGTCCGGCACGCCGCCAGCGGCTTCGCCCTCATGGCGTAGCTTTCCGCTGCTCGTCCCGGGCCCACCCGCAGAGCGGTCACCTGACAGCTCGCCAGACCGCGCCGGGCCGGGGTGTACCCCGGGCGACGCGAGGCCAACTCGAAGGAGACACAGGGATCCGAGTGCGGAGTTTCCACCTCCTCCGTACGGTAGGCTCCCCACACCCGCGTACAGGTGGACTTAACTTTGGTTAGTCACGTATTCAACAGGCCAGGAAGAGGGGGGAATATGGACCAGCACCCGGTGCAGTCGCCAAGCCAGGAGCAGCACCCGGTGGAGGCGGTGATCCGCGCGAGCGTCGCCGCTGTCCGCAATGTCACCGGTGAGTCCCTCACCGACATCGCCAAGGCGCTCGGCCGCTCGAAGGTCCTGATCTCCGGCAGACAGCGCGGTCAGTTCCCGTGGAAGACGTCCGACATCGGTTGGCTGGCCGACCACTGGAAGATCCCTCCGCATACGCTGCTGGCCGGCCCTACAGCCGCGATCAGCGCCCTCTCGGTCGCACGCGTCGATGAACTGCGGTCGGCGAAGGGACTGCCCAAGCAGGCGACGCTCCCCGTCCTGGCAACGACTGCCGCCTGAAATGCAAGCGGCCCGGGACAGGGTCCCGGGCCACCGCCCAGAAGGTGCTCGCGCCTCTCCTCGCCAAAGGTTGTCGCGAGTCCTTCCAAAACAGCTGTGATGTGTGCAAGGCACTCCATCACCCCTGGCTCCGGCCAGGGGGCCGGTGCCGCTTACACCCAAGTGGTACCCAGGTGCTTCCCCCCACTCTACGGGGGAGCGTCAAGTTGCGGGAGATCGCCCCGCACATCGACGGGGTGCACAGGCGCACAGGACAGCGGGAAGGTAAGCACGTTGTACCGCCTGACCAGCACCGATGCCGTTGGTGTCGGAGAAATTTCCCCGTCAGATGTTCTGCCTCACACCTTTCGAGGCGTCGCCCGGACGGTGGCCCGGTGAAGCGCCCGCAGAAGGCGTCGGCTGCCGCCGCTCCGCCGGACGACGACGAGATGTTCGAGTTCTCGGGCACGATCACCGACTACTGGTCGTACACCCAGGTCCGTGACTACGTGATGCTGATGCCGGGAATGACGCACACGGCGTTCCGGCTCTACTGCCTGCTGCGGTCGATGATGGTCGAGGCGTCCCGCCTGCCTCGCAACGGCATGCGGCGCATGACGATCGACCAGCTGTGCTGGCTGCTGCCCGGCCCGAACGACAAGCCGCTCAGCGTCTCCGCGATGTACGAGATCCTGAGGACGCTGGAGGAACTCAACCTCGTCGTGCCCAAGGACGCCGTAGAGCTCGAGGGCATCACCAAGCTCAAGGGCAAGGCGCGGGCCGCGCAGGGCATTTCCCGCGGCTTCACCGTCAACGACCTGCCGCCCGACGCCGTCCACACCGGATGGCGCAACGCGTGGGACAAGCTCGACGCGTACACGCCGGACTGGCGGGAGAACCCCCCGCAGCCGCCCACCCACCTCACCGAGGTCGAGACCTCACCGAACGGCCAGACCCAGGCCCGGGTGAGGCTGGTCGACCCCGACGGCAAGCCGTTCCAGAAAACTGGAACGCCGCAGGCCGCAGCCGACGAGGCCCCTTCATTCCAGATTTCTGGAACGCCATTCCAGATTTCTGGAACGCCCTTCCAGAAATCTGGAACGGATCTCGCGCTGACCAGCGGAAATGATCACCCTCTAAGAAGCTCTCTCAAAGAAGCCTCTCCCTCTCCTGTCCCGGGTGCCCCAACGCTCCCCAACGTCACGGCTGAGCCGGTGACGGGAGGAGAGGAGAAGTCGGCTTCGCCGGAGCACGACACCGCGTCCTCGGCTGCCCCCGAGGAGTCGGCCACCCACGACGACGTGCGGGTCGCCGAGGCCTGGATCACGGCTCGCCAGCAACACGGGCACGGTGTCCCCGCCCGGGGACGGACGGCCATGACCCGCGACGCGGCCAGACTGCTCGCCGACGGCATCGACGTCGATCACCTGATCGCCGCGGCCGCCGACATGGCCAGCCGGGCCAACTGGTACAGCCTGCCGCGCCACCTGGAGCGGTTCGTCCCGCCGGAGGCCTCGGTGCCCGGCCAGCGCCCTCCCCTGCCGCAGTGGTGCGGCAAGTGCAACGACGGCATCGAGCCCACCCAGCCCGGCCAGCGCATGCGCGAAGACGACGACGGCCGGCTCGTCCGGTGCGAGTGCCACCCCAGCTACGGCAAGAAGCCGGTCCCGGCCTAGAACCTCCCTCCGCAGCACAACGGCAGCAGGGGAGCCCGTAGCAAGGCCCCTGCCGCCACCCGAATCACCAGATCAGAAGGGACTGGGATTCATCCATGAGCGTGCCCACTCAGCACGACCGCATCGAGAACGGCGGCAGCCCGCTGTTCGACGACGCCCCGGACACCGTCCCCTTCGAGCGCCTCCCGCCGCAGGACGTGGACGCCGAACAGAGCGCCCTCGGTGGCATGCTGCTGTCGAAGGACGCGATCGGCGAGGTCAACGAGACCGGCATCGACGCTGCGGCCTACTACCGCCCGGCCCACGGCGTGATCCACGACGCGATCACCACCATGTACGGCAAGGGCCAGCCGGTCGACCCGATCACGGTCGGCGACCACCTGACCAAGAGCGGCGACATCGAGCGCATCGGCGGCGCCTCCTACCTCCACACCCTGGTGCAGTCGGTGCCGACGGCGGCGAACGCCGCGCACTACGCCGAGATCGTGGTCGAGCGCTACAAGCTGCGGCGTCTGATCGAGGCCGGCACGCGGATCGTGCAGATGGGCTACGCCGCTGAGGGCGAGGTCGCCGACATCGTCAACGCCGCGCAGGGTGAGATGCAGGCGGCGACCCAGCTCGCCGCCGGCGGCGGACTGGAGCGCGTGCAGTGGGCGGACGACATGCTGGAGGACTACCTCCGCAGCATGGACGAGCCGCCCCGCTCCCGGCTGCCGCTCCCGTACCGGGACCTGGAGGCCATGCTGCCGATGGAACCCGGCGACCTGGTCGTGGTCGCGGCCCGTCCGGCGGTCGGCAAGTCCGTGGTCCTGCTGGACTTCGCCCGGTGGGTGGCGATCGAGCACCGCAAGACGGTCCTGGTGTCATCCATGGAGATGAGCCGCCCCCAGCTGATGGAACGGATCATCGCTGCCGAAGCGCGCGTCCCGCTCAACCGCGTCAAGGACCGCAACTACCAGAACGACGACCGGCAGCGCATCCACACCGCCGCTCTGCGCATCAACGGCGCTCCGCTCGTCGTGGACGACGGCCCGGCCGCCACCATCGTGCAGCTGCGGTCGCGGCTGCGCTGGCTCCAGGCCCAGAACAGGCTGCCGGAGGTGCTGGAGGTCGACTACCTCCAGATCATGAAGGCCTCCGGCAAGCGCGGGCAGAACCGCACGGGCGAGGTGGACGAGGTCTCGCGCGGACTCAAGGAGCTCGCCGGTGAGTTCGGCGTCGTCGTCATCGCGGCAGCCCAGCTGAACCGCGAGGTCGAGAGACGCGAGGACAAGAAGCCGATGATGGCCGACCTGCGCGAGTCCGGCTCGATCGAGGCCGACGCCAACGCGGTGATCCTGCTGCACCGGCCCGACGCGTACGACAGGGACCACGAGCGGGCCGGCGAGATGGACCTGATCGTCGGCAAGAACCGGCAGGGGCCGACAGGCACCGTCACCGTCGCCTTCCAGGGACATTACGCCCGCGCCCGCGACCTCGGCACCGGCTTCTGATCTGCTGCTTATGGGATCTCAGATTCCGTGTCGGAATCTCACGGCTGATGTCGGGTCGGCGTCGGATCTGACGCCGACCGTGAGATGGCCTGGGTCACAGGCTTGCTGGTCCGCCACGGTCGGTGTGGACCGCGAGCAGATGACACGAGGCTGAGATTTCAGCGGCCGACAGGTCGTGAGACTGCAGGAGAAGCCACAGTTCCTGGAGACGGCCTCCGACAGGAACCGCGAGACCCTGCGGGTCTCCAAGGCCAAGGTCCGCACCACGGTCCTCGCCCGAGTGGCTGGGGAGGGTCGACGTCACGTCGCGGGCGCGGTCTTCGGCAGCATGACCACCACCTCGTTGAGGACGGCGTTGAGGCGGATGGGCTCGGGGATGTCGTCCATGCTGATACGCGGGACGGTGTGGCTGATCGGCCGGTGCATCACGTCGTCGGCGATGTCCTTGAAAGCCGCGAGCTTCTGCGCGTGGTTCTTGTCGTTGCGCTTCATGCTGAAAACGTGCTGGGCCGCCACGTGCTTGAAGTCGGTGTGTCCGAAAACCGGCGGGATGTGGTCCAGGATCGAGCGGATCATGGCGGCGCAGGCGTATGGGTTCTCCGCGAGGTAGGCGTCGTTCAGGCCCTGGCACAGGGCGATGAGCTTGTGCACCTTCCACCGGGTCGTGGCGGCCACGGTCTGCAGTTCCTCCATGAGGTCGACGTGGACGTACGCGCCCCGGCTCGGCTCCGCGGCCATGGTCTCCTCCTGCACGACGGTCGGGGCGTACTGGGCAGCGTTCGCGGCGACGATGTCGCACGTCTTCTCGATGTACTCCTCCACGGTGTGCATGCCGCGGAACCGCATGACGCTGCGGGTGACCTCCCGCTCCCAGGATCCGTCGCCGAGATGGGCGCCCCCGGTGCTGATGGCCGGTTCGTAGGACAGCAGATCGGGCAGCGCCTTGACGAACCACGGCTCCAGGTCGGGGAGCGCGATCTTCAGTTCACCAGAGCGCAGGACGACGGTAGGAACCTCGTCGGCGAGGACCGGCCTGCTACTGATGTACAGATCGATCATGTGGCGGAGGGTGCGCATGAACGGTTCACCGACGGCCATCCGGCCCTTCGGCAGCCTGTAGGCGCCGGCGACGGTCAGCCGCACCCGGTGGCCAGGGTCGATGGGCGCGCGCATGGGGACGGCGTAGCCGTAGCCGGAGGCAAACGGTGCCTCGTTGCCCACGCGCGGCAGTGAGTGGAAGACGACATCGGCGTCCTGGCCGCGCATGTCGAACTCGTGCTGCACGTTGGCCCACAGCGGCCACTCGCCCGTCTCGATCCACGGCTGGGCGATAGCGGTGAGGAGGCTCCGCTGGTCCGGGGTGAGCGTCACGTTGAGGAGCGTGGTCAAGGAAACCCCTTGGGGCGAGACGGTGGTGACGGGCGGCCTTGGGGCGTTCATGTCCGACAGCCTCGAGCCGTCCACGGGTCAGGTGGACGGCGGGGACATGCCTACGGTCCGGCGATCAACCAGAGGATGAGGATGGCGTCCAGGTCCTGGCTGTGGCGGTAGACGACGGAGATCCCGCGGCCGCCGGTCTGCTCGGGCAGCAGCTCGACGACGCGGGACTCGCTGCGCGGGTCTGCGTCCGGCAGGGCGCGGCCTTGCGCCGGGGCGTCTTCGAGCGAGCGGCGGACGCTCTCGACGGCGGCCCGCTCGGTCGGGCTGAGTTCGGTGAGGATCTTCTCGGCGGGGTCGCTGAAGAAGGCGTGGGTCACCGGGCGGCCTCGGCGAGCTTGCGCCGCAGTTCGGCCTCGACGTCGTCGGCGGGCCGGGCGAGGGCTGCCATGGCGCCGGAGTCGTACCGCATCAGGATGCGGTGGCGGTAGGCCTGGGTGATCTCGCGGACCCGGGTCAGGTCGTCCAGGTCGATCGCGTCGAGTTCCTTCTCGAACGCCTGCCGGTCACCGGGGAAGCCCCACGTCGACAGCGCCTCGCGCAGCTCGGCGAGCGTGCGCATGGGCGGGCTGAACTGGCTCGCGGCGGGGTGCTCGGGCTGCGCCGTCACGGTGACCTCCTCCTGGTTGCTGCCTATGACGCTACTCGGATCGGGCGTGTTGCGGGGAGAGTCCCCCGACAGCGGCCGGCATCTTCGGCGTGAAGACCAGCAGACTGCCCTTGGCTAGGAGTCGTATGCCCAGGATCGGCCGGTCTGCCGGTACTGCTCGACGGGGATGGGCTCGACGCCGGGCCGCATCCGGCTCAGGTACAGCATCCCGTTGAGGTGGTCGATCTCGTGGGCGATGAGCCGGGCAAGCCCCCGCTCGTACACCGTGCTGACAGTAGTGCCGTCGAGGGTCGTGGTCTCGACGGTGATGCGGAGCGGGCGGGGGACCATCCCGCGGACGTCGAAGAACGACAGGCACCCTTCGTACTGCTCGTCGGTGTCGTCGCAGGCGTCGGTGACGCGGGGGTTGAGCAGCACGATGGCGCCGGCGCCCGGGTCGGGTGGCTGGACGGCGGCGGCCGCACGGCCGATGCCGATCTGCGGGGCCGCGAGCCCCATGCCCTTGGCGAAGGGGTGGACCCGGCCGATGCGTTCCATGGAGGCGAACAGCGCTTCCACGGCCTGCTCGGCGGCCTCCCGCTCGGCGGGCAGGTCGAAGGGGCGGGCCGCCTCGGTCAGCACGGGTACGCCGCGCTGGACGACGCCGAGGTTGCGCATCTGCTCGCTGGGCCGGACCTGGCTCACCTGAACTCCCCTTGATTCACGTTCTGTTCGGGACGGGCCCGGAACCTCCATTCCAGACGATAGCGAGCGTGCAGAGCCGGGTGGCCGGTCGACCAGGTGAAGACGCGCATGCCGTCCTCCTCGCGTCGGCCGGGAGCGCTGGGCAGGGGAGAGGCCTCGGCGGTCATCGAGGTCTCGGTGCCCCACAGCACGGGATCGAGCGTGGCGGGGAAGGCGAGCGTGACCTCCAGGTGCTCAGTGGGCAGCCGCACGGCCCGCTGGAACCAGCGGCCCCACTTGGTGTCGCTGACGGTGTAGGCGTACTCGATCCACACCGAATCGCCGGGGTAGAGCGGGAAGCGGCCCTGATCGTTGTCGAACAGCAGCCATACCTCCTTGAAGGCATCCCGGTCGTGCTTGGCCTCCCAGCGCATCACCTCTCCGCGGCAGGTCGCCGTGAGCTCCAACTCATCCCAGGTCAGCGGGTGGGCCCGGTAGTGGGCGTTGGAACGCTCGGGGTCGCCGGGGTAGCAGTCGACCGAGATACGGATCAGGTATCGCGTGATCGGGGCCGTACCGGTGTTGCGCAGCAGACGGCGCATGGTCAGCCGGTAGAGGCTGCCGTCGTAGTCGAGCCGGGCGGCGTCGTGCTCCACGACGATCGCCGAGCCCGTGGCATACGGCTGCTCGGCCGGCCGCGACGCGGGAACGGCGGCCGCCGCGGTGGTCTGTCGGACTCGGGCCGTCTCGTACTCGTTCCACCTGCGCCAGATCGCCTTGCCCGCGTTCAGCGTCTCGTCCGCGCGACGCGCGAAGTCGGCGGTCGGTTTGTGCCGGCCGGACTCCATGTGGCTGACGTAGGAGGGGTGGAACCCCATCAGCTCGGCGAGGACCTTCTTCGGCAGGCCGCGCACCTCGCGCCAGTAGGCGACCTCGGCGGCGAAGTTCGCAGATGCCTGTTCCACGGTGACCGCGTCATGCGCGTCCATCAAAGCCCCCGCCCTGCTTGGGTGTTGAGTGCGTGAGTGAACCGTGAGTGAGGACAGTTCACCATTCTGTCGCCATGACCGTCGCCGGTTTCCTCCTCTCACCGGCCCGACGCTCGCGGCCGGTGAGAGGGGATGCGCCATGCCGCGCCTGCTGTACCTGCTCAACGTCTCCAACCCGAACCGGTTGTCGGCAGACTCCGGCTTCACCTTCGCCGACCTGCTGGCCCCGGCCCTGACGGATGCCGGGGCGGAGGTGACCGTGGCGGCCCCGGTCGCCACCGGTGACCGCCGGGTGGGCTTCGAGCCCGCCCGGGCTCCGGCCACGAAGTACCGGGCCCGCTTCGACCCCGGCCTGGACGTACTGGCGGACCTGATCCGGCGTACGCGGCCGGAGGTGGTGGTGGCCAACCAGATCGAGGCGGCACCCGCGATCCGGGCTGCCCTCCTGGAAGCCGGGACGGACGCGCTGATCGCCGGGTACTGCCACTACCTGCCGTTCTCCTTCGCCGACGACGGGCGGCTCCTGGCTGACCCGTCCCTGGACGACGGCGGGCTGGGGCGCAGCGTGATGCTGGCCTTCGCCGCCGGGCTCGCGGCGTGCGACCGCGTCCTCGTGCACTCGTCCACCGCCGCGTCCTGGACGACGGCGGCCGCCGCCCGGATGAGCGTGGAGCTCACGGAGAAGCTGCACGTCGTGCCCGCCCCCCGCGACGAGCGCCTGGTACGCGACCCCGCCGACGTCGACGTACCGGACGGCAAGGCGCACGCCGTCTACAACCACCGGCTCTACGCCCACTACGGCACCGCCGCGTTCACCGACCTGGCCCGCCGCCTGGTCGCCGAGGCACCGGTGAAGCTGACCGTGATGGACCTGTTCGGTACCCGCAGCCCCGAACGCGTCCGGCTGGACCCGAGCCCCGAGCGGCACCGCGACGAGCTCGCCTTCCTCGACGGCGTCACGATCGCCTCCGACCGGGGCGACCGCGTGCGGTACCGCAACCTGCTGGCCGGCGCGCACTTCGGCATCGCCCCGTTCCGGCCGGGCTGCCCCTGGTCGATGTCCGTCATCGACTGCCAGGGCATGGGCCTGCCGGTCATCGCCCCGCGCACCGGGTGGCTGGCCGAGCACATCGACGACGACCTTCTGTTCACCAGCCCCGAGCAGGCCGTGGCCATCGCGACCCGGCTCGCCACCGACAGCGAGTTCTACCGGGTGCACGCCAAGCGGGCCCACGCCGCCACCGCCGACCTCACCCCCGCCGCCGTGGCGGCCCGTTACCTGGAGGCCCTGCGATGACGGCGCCGTTCGACGCGGTGATGCTCTCCTACGACGAACCCCTCGCCGACAAGATGCACGCCCGCCTTCAGCGGATCCTCGGGACGCCGGTGAAGCGGCTGCACGGCGTTCAGGGGATGCGCCGGGCCTACCGGCTGGCCGCCGAGGTCGTCGACAAGGAGCAGTTCCTGCTGGCCGATGGGGACTTCGTCCTGGCCACCGAGTTCGCCCTGTCCGCCGTCGAGCCGCTGGACGAGGGCGTGTCGATGCGGGTGTGGCGGGCCCGCAACCCGCTCAACGGCCTGATCTACGGCTACGGCGGGCTCAAGCTGATCCGCCGCTCGGCCCTGCGGGCGCTCGGCGACGCGGTCGACGTGCTGGCCGCGCTGCCCGGCCGGTGTGAGTTCACCGCCGACGTCGCCGGAACCACCCGGATCAACCAGTCCCCGTATCACGCCTGGAAAGCCGGCTTCCGAGAGTGCGCGATGCTCTCGCGCGGCAGCGAGTACGGCATGGACGACGCGGAGGCCGCCGAGCGGATCGCCGCGTGGACCGCGGGCGGCGAAGGCGAGTTCGCCCAGTTCGCCGTCTCCGGCGCCCGCGAAGGCGTCGCCTTCGCCCACGAGGCCGCCCTCGTCCCGACCCTGTTCGACAAGCTCAACGACCCCGGGTGGCTCTACCAGCGGTTCACCGCCGGGCACGGCGAACAGGCCATCGCCGGATGACCGCCGCCCTGGTGCTCGTCGAGCCCGGCGCCCACCGGCCGGGCGGCCACCGCGACCACGCCCTGACCGCGCTCGCGGCCGCGCACGGCAACACGGTCGTGATGGCCCCCTACGGTGTCGCCGCACCGACCCGGGCCGCCCTGCTGGGGGCCGGAGCCCGGGTCACGGCTCCCGCCGGGAGGGTGCCCTCGGCGCTGGCGGCGGCCGCCGCGTACACCGCGGCGCTCGCTGCAGCCGCGCGGCGGGTGCTTGCCTCCCGCCGCTGGCCGGTGGCTGTGCGCAGACTCCCGCACCAGGTCACGCTGCTGGCCCGCTGCCTGGCAGAGGCCGCCTGCGTACGCACCGGCCGCCGCCTCACCGGCGGTGCGGGCACGGTGGTGGTCCTCAGCGCGAGCGAGGCCCTGCACGGCGCCGCCGGGCTGCTCGGCGGGCACCACGTCCGCTTCGTGCACGAGCTGGTCACCACGGAGGACGCCGCGCTGCGCCTCCTCGGCCACCTGACCCGCAGGGGCGAGCGGCGGGTCAAGGTCCTCGCCCCCACCGACGCCGTACGCGAGGACCTGGCCGCCCGCTTCCCCCGCCTGCCGCTCCACGTGCGTCCTTTCGCGGTCGCAGACCCCGGCGACCGGCTCACCGACACCGACCGCCGGCGGGCCCGGGAGGCCTTCGGCATCCCGCCCCACGAACCGGCCGTGTGCCTGGTCGGCGGCTGGTGGCCCTACAAGGACCTCGACGTCGTCGACGCCGCCCTCGCCCGGCTCGATGCACCCGTGCACGTGCTGGTCGTCGGCGGCCCGGCCGCCCACGGGCTGCTGAAGAGGTGGGCGGCCCTGCCACACGTCCGCCTGCACACCCGGCCCGGACCCGTTCCCGAGGCCGTGGTCAGTCAGGCCTACGCCGCCGCCGACGCGGCCCTGGTCGCCCGCCGGGCCGGGGTCGCCAAGGAGAGCGGCCTGGTGGTCGACGCCGTACGCCTGGGCGTCCCGCTCATCGTCTCCGACCACGACCCGGCGCTCAGCAAGGCTCTCGCCGGTCAGGACTGGGTGCGGCTGTTCCCGACCGCGGACAGTGCAGCGCTGGCGGACGTCCTGCGGGACCTGGCCTGGTCCCCGCTGCCCCGCCCCGCAGCCTGCGCGGCCGCCGACCTCGGCGTGCCCACGACCGCCGAACAGATCGCCTTCCTCACCGACCTAAGGAGCCGTGCCGATGACCGCCCTGCCCCCGCTGATCGCCGTGGTCGGACCCGTCGAACCCGCCCTGCTCACCGCCTGGGTCGCCCACTACCGCACGCTCGGCATCGAGCGGTTCCACCTCGCCTTCCACTTCCCCGACCACGTCGACCCGGACCGGCGCCACCAGGTGCAGGCCGCCTGCCGTGAGCTCGGGATCGTCCCGGACGCGGTGAGCGCCGGGCCGTGGCACGAGCACACCAACCCCCGGCTGCGGGACGCCCTGCGCGAGCGCGCCGGCGCCGGGTGGCACCTGCTTGCCGACTCCGACGAACTCCACGCCTATCCCGCCCCGCTCGCCGAGGTGATCGCCGCGGCGGAGGCCTCGGGGACCGGCACCGTGGGCGGGCTGATACTCGACCGGGTCAGCGCCGACGGCTCCCTGACCGGCTGGGACCCGGCCGAGGGACTGGACGCCGCGTATCCGCTCGGCGCCTTCCTCACCCACCACCTGCTGCGCGGAGACCCCCGAAAGATCGTCCTCGCGCACTCCGGCGTGCCCGTGGCCTCCGGCAACCACCGCGCCGAGGGCCACCGCCCCGCCAACCGCCCGCCCGTCGTTGTCCACCACTTCAAGTGGCGCGACGGCGTCCGCCGGGACGTCGAGCGGCGCGCGGAACACTCGGCGGACGGCACCTGGAAGACCGCCTCACCAGCCCGCCTGGCGGAGGCCCGGCGCCTGCTGGACCACCTTCAGCGGCACGGCGGCCGGATCGCCGTCGACTCCCCGCGGCTGTGCTTCCGGCCCGTCTCGCTGCGGACCGTCCCCGACTGGTGGGCGGCCGAGGCCACCCGGCTGGTCACCACCTGGCGGCCGCCCGCGGGTCAGAACGAGCCGGGCTCGATGATCTCCTCACCCTCGTCGTGAGGGGGCTCGAACCGGGCGTAGAAGTCGTCCAACGCCTGCGGGGTGACGGTCAGCGCGTTCGCGTCCTCACGCCGGTTGCGCTCCTCCAGGCGCCGCAGCAGCTCCGCACGGGGCACCGGGAAGTACAGAAGCCGAGGACGGCCGCCCGCCTCGGCGATGACCTTCTTCCACTCCTCGCGGTCCGAGCGCAGCCACAGCCCGTGGTCCAGCACGGCATCCCGTCCGGCGGCGATCAGACCGACCAGCTCCTCGCGGATCTCGGCGATCACCGGGGCCTCCAGGGCGAAGTAGTCCCGCTCCGGATAGTCGACGCCGTAGCGGCCGTGCCGCTCGTGCACCCGTTCGTCCACGGACAGCCGCACCGCCCCGGCCGGCACCAGTCGCCGCTTCGCGTACGTGGTCTTGCCCGACCCGGTCAGCCCCACCAGCAGATACACCACCGGACCCGACTCCCGACCGGTCACCGCCGCCTGCACCAGGGCTCCTCTCGCTGCGCGAACCGCTCCTCGGACCAGCCTGCCACCCTCCGCCGTCCCGCGCGGCCAGATCGCCGCGCCCTCACCCGGGAGTCCGCCGTGACCCCTCCGCTCGTGCTCCGGGCCCTGCGCGCGCACGTACGGCACATGCCCGACTGTCTCGGCACGCCCCAGGTGGCCGCCCGCCTGAGCGACCACCTCAAGCACCACCCCCTCACCGCGACGGCCCGCACCCTCGACGGCACGGTCGTGCCTGTGGTGACCAGCGACGTCATCCAGCGCTATCTGTGGCTGTTCGGGGTGTGGGAGCCGCACCTGACCGCGTGGATGCGTGCCCGCCTCGCCCCGGGCGACCTCGTGGTCGACGCAGGCGCGCACACCGGCTATTACACGCTGCTGGCCTCCCGGCTCGTCGGCCCCGCCGGCCGTGTTGTCGCCATCGAGCCGTCCCCCGCCTTCCACCAAGCCCTGACCGCGAACCTCGCGGTCAATGGGTGCGGCAACGTGCGCACCATCAACGCCGCCGTCTCCGACCGTCCCGAACGGCTCACCTTCTACCTGGAACGTGCCACCAACCTCGGCGGCACCACCGCCGTCCGCCCGCGCAGCGTGGCGGCCTCCTTCCAAGCCGACGCCGCGCCGCTGCCGAGCCTGCTCACCACGGAGGAGCTCGCCGCCGTCCGACTGATCAAGCTCGACGTGGAGGGCGGTGAGGCCGCCGCCGTACGCGGGCTCGCCCCGGTCCTGGGCAGCCTGCGAGACGACGCCGAACTGGTCATCGAGGTCACCCCCAAGACCCTGGCCAAGCAGGGCCACACCGTCGACGACGTTCTCGGGCCCCTCACCGCGCACGGGTTCCACGCCTACCGGATGGCCAACGACTACGCCGCGGCCAGCTACCCGGCCGCCCTGCGTCGGCCCCTTCCGCCGGTGCGGTGGCGCGGACCGATCACGGAGATGAGCGATCTGGTCTTCTCCCGTCTCGACGCGGAGACGCTGCCGTAGGCGGGCCTGCGGCATGGGCCTGCAGCGGGTCGCCGGGCTCGGTGACGACCTTCCAGTCGGCGACCCACTTGCGGATGATCCGCCGTGTTCCGTCGTCCTCGTCGGCGACGAACTGGACGACGCCGACAGGGTTGTCCTGCCACGGCTGGGCCGTCCTCCACGAACTGGAGGATGGCCCGGTACAGCGTCACCGGCCCTCCCCGGCGGCCGCGGCGGTCTCCTCGGCGAACGGGGAGGGGGAGTGGGCGACGACGTCCGGGTGCAGCGTGGGTGCGACCTCTTCCAGGTCGAGGTGGGTGGCGGCGACCTCGCGCAGCACCCGGGTGAAGGTGACGTGGTCGAGTCCGCGGCCGGTGCGGGAGACCAGCAGCGGGCCTTCGGTCTCCGTGGAGTGCGGGGCCTTGTGGGTGCGCACCGGCAGGTACTCGTCCAGCGCCCACACCAGGGGCCTCGGGATGGGGGTGAGGGGGCCGACGGCGGAGGCGCTGTTGTTCTTCACCGGCAGTCGCCAGGCGGGCCCGGCGGCGTTGTCGCGCTGGATGTACTGCATGACGACGGCGATGGACTGGCCCGGGCGCAGGCCTGCGAGGGTCATGTAGGCGGCGAGGCGGGCGCGTTCGGGGTGGGGGCCGCGGTAGCGGTCGGCGGCGGTGCGCAGGGCGTCGGTCTGGAAGCGGGTGAGGGTCTGGCGTTCGGCCGGCGGGGTGGGCCCGGCGAGGGCGCGGCGCGGGGGGAGGTTCCAGCGGGCGGCGCCGAGGTCGTCCTCGCAGTGGGCGTAGAAGCTGCGGACGGCGGAGACGGCGCGGCCCCGGGAGGCGGCGGCGAGCAGACTGCCGTCGAAGGCGGTGAGCTTCGAGGCCCAGTCCTTGACGTGCAGGGGCTCGAAGTGCCAGACGAGATCACCGATGTAGGTGAACCAGTCCTGCTTCCAGTCGGGCGGGGCGTCGATCCCGGCGAGGTAGAGGCCGTAGCGGTACTTGGTGTCCTCGTCCCAGACGCGCCCGATGACCTCTTGGCCGTCGGGCCCGACGTATGCCCCGGAAAGCCAGCCATGCAGGATCGCGTACGGGTCCCGGACCTGGGGTGCTGAGCTCATTCGGCCACTCTATGGACTGCGCGGCCCGGCCCGGCGACGGCCTCCCCGGGCGCCTCGACCCGCACCTGTACTTTAAGGAACAGACCGGCCACCCCCACCAAGGGCCAAGAGGTGGCTGACCACTCTACAAACGGTGCGGGACGGCGCGGCGCCGCCCCACCCCACGGCACTTGACTGAGGTGCCAGTCTGTTCCTTAAAGTTCAGTAGCACTCCTCGCCTCGGCCGCTCGCGCTCCGGGGCGGTCGCCGGCACCCACCACACCGGCCGCTTCACGAAGCGGTGAAGTCGTACCAGCGCACGGGCTGCTTCCCCGCACTGGAGGATGTGCCGGAGCAGGTGGTGGAGTTCGCACGACGCCAGGTCGAGCTGCCGGAGGGCACGCTGCCGTTGTACCAGGCGGAACGCACGGCCAAGCACCACCGGGGCCTGGTCCGCAAGAAGGTCGGTGTGAAGTACGACCAGGGCGAGGCCCGGCGGATCGCCGAGCGGTCGATCCGCAAGGAGGCCGAGGCGAAGAACCGGCCGGCGGATCTGATCAACATCGCTCTGGAGAAGGCAACTTACCAGGAGTCAGAGATGTCGACGTGAATTTCCTGCAGTTGGACTGCTGTCTTTCGAAACGCCCCGGATCGGGGCCCGGTTCCCGGCTGCCCAGGGTCACCAAAAGTATGACTAGTTCGTCAGGTGACAGCCACTCAGCGTCCGGCCGATGCAAAGTAGTTGCTGCTGGACCGGAGTCTTTGCGCGTAGAGCGCTCGGGAGATATCGAGCCGGGAAGGCGGTCCGTCACAGCCGGTACCATGGTGCCCACCTCCTTCCCGTCAAGGGGCCGATCGGCTCCGATCGGGTCGACCGAACCCGGGAAAGGAGGACGACCATGTCGGATCTCGACTCGCCCCCGAAGGGCGAGAAGGACCTCGACAGGAAGCGTCACTACCGGCAGCTTGCCGGACTGGTACTGAAGGCGGCTCTCGCAGCCGGGCTCCGGTTCCTGTTCGAGAAGCTCTGGCCGTAGAGACGAAAACGGCCCCGGCTGCTCCAACAGCCGAGACCGCTTCCGGTCGGACAGACAAGGTGCCGTGTGCTCTAACCGTCGCGAAGGGGAGGGCACGCGGCATCTTGCTTTTTCAAGGTCGGCGGGACGTACGGCCCCTCGCTCGTGAGGCCGCTTCCAACTTGCTTCGCGAGCAAGGCGACGGCCTCAAGCATGCGGACTGACACGCCCCGTGCCAACCATATTTTGAGTCTTAACAGTACCGAATCGCCGGTCTGACGCCCACCCCGCCCGTAATATCACGCGTTCCGCGTAACCTCTAATGACAGTGAACAGTACCTGTTGGAGCAAGCTGAAGGGAGCGGCGATGGCACGAGGTGTCAGGGGGTTCGACGGATCGGCACTGCGTGCCGCGCGACTTGTCGCCTCGTGCCCCGACCACCCGCACATGCTCACCGTCGCCTGTCTCGCCCGCCTGGTCGGCACCTCAAAGGCGCTCATCCTCAACTACGAGCATGGCCGGAGCAGTCCCTCTCCCCAGCGGCTCGCGGATCTGGCACGGGCCGTAGGGGTGCCGGCCTCCGAGCTGCAGCATGGCGCCCAACTGCCGGATCTCCGAGTGGCCCGCGGCCTGACGCTCGCCGAACTAGCGGACAGGCTGGGCCTGGCAGTGAACACTTATCGGCGGATCGAGTCGAGCGGCATACTGCCCAAGCGTCGCCCGGGCGTCTTCTGGGACCTGGCGCACGAGCTGGACGTCGACCACTCTCAGTTGGACGCGGCGATCCGGCGGATTCCCGCCGTCCAAAAACGACGGAAGTGCGCAACGTTGATGCTTGACGATGTGCTCGCGCACGCCCTGGAACCCGGCCCCTTCCAAGCCCTGCAGGACACCTCCCTGCCCGCTGAGATGCTGGCCGGGGTGTATGGAGTGACCTCCTCGACGGTGAGCACGGTGGTCAACATGCTGCTCGCCGACCTACGCCAACTGGCCCTGCAGCGGGCCCAACTGGAGGCCCGCCGGGACTTCACCGCACACTCCAAGTCGACTCAGATGTATGAGCGTGAGTTGGAGACCATCTCGAGCCGGATCGCGGAGGACACCGAGAGGGTCCCCGACATCCTGGAGCGTTACCTGGTCAACCCCATGCCGCAATCCTGCTGGCACAGCTTGGCGAAGCTCTACGCTGCCGGGCCTCATGGTTCCGGGCTCTCCTCCGCCGTGTCCGACGATGTCGTCGCCGCACTGAGGAAGACGTTCGACCACTACCTCATCAAGGAGACCCCCACCGGGCTCAGGCTCTCGGCCCCCGGAGTGCTGTTCTTCCTGGACACCCTGCCGTACTACCGGATCCTCTACGTGCCTCCGGATCGCGCGATACGGCCTGACCCGCAGTTCTACGGATGGCCGTCCTTCCGTGCGCGAGCACAGCCCCACCGCCGTCACCGGCTCCGGGTAGCCCACGTTCTGGGCCAAGACCCACGCCCACACTGGGATGGCGGCTCATGGATGACGATTCAGGGGGGCCGGGGCTGGGCGCCAGCGGACCCGTGGGTGTCATCCACCACCTCCTGGTCCGATGAACCGCCACCGCCACTCATTCACTGACGGCCTCGCGAAATTCGGACTGCGATCTGCGCCGCCTGCTTCACCCGCTGTGCCTGCTGGTGGGCGCGGCGCGCGGTGACCTCGCGGTCGTACAGCTCCGGGTACTTCTCGGCGATCGTGGCGCCCAGGTTCTTCTCGGCGCGGGCGTCGGCGGCCCGGGCACGGAAGATGGCGGCGTTCGCCCGGGACTCGCCCGCCTGCCGGGTGGCGCGACCGAGGTCGTCGCGGTCCCGCTTGTGCCGAACCCGGCTGAAGGCCGCGGTGCTGCAGCCGGTCACACCGCACCCTTCGTAGGCGTCGCGCCGACTCCCGATGTTGGCCCCCGTTGGGGTCCAGCCAAGGTGAGCCCAAAAGCGGCCACAGGATGGTCTTGGTGTTCTGACTGCCCCGTAACACCGACGAGTTGCTCGTGTCCGGGGTTTGGGCGTTCAGATCTTCTCTGGTCCGTGGGCTGGGGATGATCGCGCGGGCGCGGCGTGAGGCGCCGTGGAAGCTGGGCGTCAAGTGGGGTGGGGATGACCTCGATCGAAAGGACCGCATATCCGCGGTTCAAGCGGCTGATCACCGCGCGCGAGCTGCATGTGTTCTTCACTCCGAGCGAGGAGGAGCGGGTGTGGGCCGAGGAGGCCACGGACTCCGACGAGCACCAGCTCGCGCTGTTGGTGGCGCTGAAGTCGTATCAGCGGATGGGCTGTTTCCCGAAGGCGTACGACGTGCCGGAGCAGGTGGTGGAGTTCGTGCGCCGGGCGGTGGAGCTGCCGGAGAGCACGTTGCCGGTGTATGCGTCGGGCAGGACGGCCGAGCGGTACCGGTCGTGGGTGCGTGAGCGGTGCCAGGTGCGCTACGACGGCCCGGCGGCCCGGTCTCTGGCCGAGGAGACGATGCGTATCGAGGCGGCGTCGAAGAACAACCCGGCGGACCTGATCAACATCGCGCTGGAGAAGCTGGTCGAGGCCGGGCTGGAGATCCCGCGGTTCTCCACGCTGGACGCGATGGCGTCCGCAGTGCGGGGTCAGGTCAACGAGGAGATCCTGGTGGGGATCCGGGGCCGGACGACCGGGGAGGAGCGGCGCCGGCTGCTGGGACTGCCGGATGTGATCGGGCTGGACGGCAAGACGCTGTTCAACGCGCTCAAGCAGAACCCGGGCCGGGCGACCTGGTCGCACTTCAAGCGGCTCAAGGGCCACCTGGAGTGGGTGGACGGACTCGGCGATCCCGGGAAGTGGCTGGAGGGCGTCGCGTCGGCAAAAGCCGCGGACTTCGCAGGCGAGGCAGAGGCCCAGGACGCCGGAACGTTGAAGGACTACACCGAGGACAGGCGGGTGGCTCTGATCGCGTGTCTGGCTGGCAAGGCCCGTATGCGCGCTCGTGACGATGTGGCCACGATGTTCTGCAAGCGCATGGCGGCGAAGGCGAAGAAGGCCCGCGAGGAGCTGGCCGAGATCCACCGCCAGCAGCAGGAGATCGTGGAAGCCCTGATCGGCAACTACCGTGCCCTGCTCCAGCAGGTCGACAAGGAGGGGCCCGCGCAGCGGGCCCGGGCGAGGGCAGCGGCGCTGACGAAGGAGGCCCTGGACGCGCTGGAGGGCTTGGAGGAGGACGCCAGCCCGGCCGAGGTCGCCGAGCGGCTGGGCGGGAAGGTGTCGCCGGCGTTGTTGCTGATGGTCGAGGGGCTGATGGTCCAGTCGAACGGCCTGGGCTCGCTGCTGTCGGCGGTGGACGGGCTCGGCGGGTTCGAGGCCCAGTACGCGCAGATCGAGAAGGTCTCCGCCCATCACGGCGACAACTGGGAGGTGCTGCTGCACGGGCACCTGAAGGCCGACCGTCCGGTCATGTTCGACCTGACCGACGTCATCGAGCTGAAGGCCACCAGCGAGGACACCGGAGTCCTGGACGCCCTGCTGCACGCCAAGGCCCACCGCATCCCGGCCCGCGACTACATCCCCGACCGCGGGGCGGACGGCGAGAAAGTCGACGTCTCCTTCGCGACGCAGAACTGGCAGAAGACCATCCGTGACCGCCGCCGGCCCGGGTACTTCGTGCGCCGCCACTTCGAGGCCATGGTCTTCTACTACCTCGCCGACGAGCTGCGTACCGGGGACGTGGCGGTGATCGGGTCGGAGGAGTACGCCGACTGGTCCGAGCAGAGGCTGCCCTGGGAACAGGTGGAGGCGAAGCTGCCCGAGTACCTGGTCGAGGTCGGCCTGGGAGCCCCCGGCGAGACCACGCCGTTCGACGGCCGCGCGCTGGTGTCCCTGCTGCGCGGGCGGCTGACCGAGGCGGCGGCGAAAGCGGACGGGGAGTATCCCGACAACGACGAGCTGTTCATTGATCCGGACACCGGGGTGCCCAAGCTCAAGCCGCGGCGGGCGAAGGGAGCCCGCAAGAGTGCCGAGCGTCTGGAGCAGGCGATCAGGGAGCGGATGCCGGAGCGGTCGCTGTTGGGCATCGTGGCCCGCACCGCCTACTGGATCGAGTGGTGGCACCGGTTCGGGCCGGCCTCCGGCAACGACCCGAAGCTGAAGGACCCCTTCGGCCGCTACGTGATCACCACGTTCGTCAAGGGCACGAACATGACGTTCGCCGAGGCCGCCCGGCACATCGCCGGGGTCAGCGCGCGCGAGCTGTCGGTGGCCGCCCGCCGGCACACGACCACCGCCAAGCTGAACGAGGCACTCACCGACGTGGTGAACGCGCACGCCAAGCTGGACATGTCCCGCGCCTGGGGCAACGGCACCACCGCCGCGGCCGACGGCACCCACATGGACACCTACCTCGACAACCTCCTCGCCGAGACCTCGGTGCGGTACGGGGCCGTGGGCGGCATCGCCTACCACCACATCTCGGACCTGTACATCGCGCTGTTCACGCACTTCGTGCTGTGCGGGGTGTGGGAAGCCGTCTACATCATTGAGGGCCTGCTGAGGAACGCCTCCGAGGTGCAGCCGGGCACGATCCACGCCGACACCCAGGGCCAGAGCTACCCGGTGTTCGCGCTCGCGCACCTGCTGGGAATCGATCTCATGCCCAGGATCCGCAACTGGAAGGACTGCCTGTTCTTCCGCCCCTCGCGCAGCGCCGTCTACGAGCAGATCGACGCCCTGTTCGGCGAACCCAGGCGCAACGTGATCGGCTGGGACCTGATCGAGACCCACTTCAAGGACCTGATGCGAGTCACCGTTTCGGTCCGCGAGGGCACGGTCTCCTCGACACTGCTGCTCAAACGGCTCCGCTCGGGCTCCCACAAGAACGCCACCTACACTGCCTTCCGCGAGGTCGGGCGCGTGATTCGCACTGTCCAGCTGCTGCGGTACATCTCGGACGCGCCGCTGCGCGGCCGGGTGACGGCCGCGACCAACAAGGTCGAGTCGTTCAACGGCTTCAGCGACTGGGTGCGGTTCGGCCAACGCGGCACCGTCGCGCACAACGACCCGGTCGAGCAGGAGAAGGACGTGAAGTTCACCTCGCTGCTGGCCAACCTGGTGATCTTCCACAACACCCTGGACATCGCCGACGTGGTGCGGCAGCTCCAGGCTGAAGGCTGGGACATCGACCCGCTGGACCTGGCCGAGATCTCGCCGTACCTGACCGAACACATCAACCGCTTCGGGGCGTACTCCACACACGAACTGGGAATTGCCCCGGAGGCTTACGACACCCGCCTCGATGTCGACTTCACCGCGTTGGAGGACGAGCGGTCCCCAGCAGCTTGAACTGGGTGCCCGCCCGAGCGCCGCCCGGCATCCGTCACGTCGACAGCCGACCGCAGGGGCATCAGCCGGCGCAACGAGCACGCAGGCCCGGTGAGAACGGGACCTCTGATGTCCCTCAATTCGTGCATGACTCAAACCGCGGGCGCCGACCATGCCGGTATGACGAATCCCGAGTGGTTTCCTCTGGTCACGGCGGCTGCTACGGCGCTCGGCGCCGCAGTCGCGGCAGTGATCGGTCGCCTGTCCTCGCGTACGGCGCTTCAGATCGGTCAGTTGTCTTCACTTACGGCGTTCGAGTCGTCGTACACCAAGGACCGGCTGGACGCGGTGATCCGGTTCCTGGATTCCGTGGAGACGGTGCTGGCCGACCCGAGGCCGGACACACGGGCCAAGGTGAAGTCGGAGTTCCTGAGGGTCCGCATCGTGCTCCACCCAGGCGGCCCGCCGGTCGACGTCGCACGGCAGATCGTGACCAGGCTCGATCACCTGATGGGCAGCGACGCGCTGAGGCCGTCCGACGAAGAGAAGATGCTGGAGAAGCTGCTGAAGCATGTGCGGGATGAGCAGGGGGCGATCGAGGAGCACGGCGCCGATGACCCGCCGCAGCTGAAGTGGGTGCTGGATGAGGTAATTAAGTTGCGAGCCGAGGACGATCAGGCCGTAAGGGAGGGCAAGGCTGCACGGGACCGTGAGCAGCAACTGGAGGAAATCGAGCATGATCTTCAGGGGCAGCTGACGCCTGACTGGCTCAACGTGCGAGTGGCACTGGGATCGGCGGAGGAGAGGAAACAGCGCAGGCAGCGTGAGAAGCGGCATCGAGAAGCCTGTGTTGCCGTGGCTGGTGGCCGTGAGCGCTTCGTTACGGCCACGGAGGAGTGGCTGGCCGAACGGCCTGCGCTGCTCGGCAGGCGCGACAGTGGCTACCTCCCGGACGACCAAGTCACCTGAACGCCGCCATGACCTCCGCTCGCAGAGAGCTGGCCTGACCTTCCGAGGCCTCGGGCTGCCCATTAGGGGCTCGGGGAGTAGTGGAGCAGGGAACACCAGTACGGCGTTCAGTTTGCTGAACGCCCGGTACGGCCCTGTTCTCCCGAAGCTACGGCGAAGTGACAAGTAGCTCTCTGTAGCGGATCTGGGGTGCGCTTGTCAGCGTTTTTGATCTTCTGGGCTCATCGGGGGCCGTGCTCGGCGAGGTTGGTCCGGTCGTGACGACCGGAGGGAGTGCAGGGTGCGGCAGGAGTGGGAGCCGGAGGACCTGATCGAGGTCTGGACGCTGCTGGAGGAGGACCAGGAGCGGCTGCGGAACAAGTCGGGGGCGAACCGGTTGGGGTTCGCGCTGTTGTTGAAGTTCTTCGAGGTGGAGGCCCGGTTCCCGGAGGACGCCGGGGAGATCCCGGTGCCGGCGGTGTCGTACGTCGCCCAGCAGGTGAAGGTGGCGGCGGAGGAGTGGGCCGCGTACGACTGGTCGGGACGGGCGATCAAGCGGCACCGGATGGAGATCCGGGGCGCGTTCGGTTTCCGTGAGTGCACGGAGGAGGACCAGGGCCAGCTTGCCGAGTGGCTGGCGGTCGAGCTGTGCGGGGTGGAGCTGAACCGGGACCGGCTGGCCGAGGCGGTGGTGGCCCGCTGCCGCAAGGACCGGCTGGAGCCGCCGGCCCCAGGACAGATCGCCCGGCTGGTGGGCAAGGCGGTCAGCGCCTTCGAGGAATGGTTCTGCGCGGCCACCGTGGGTCGGCTGTCGGCGGCGACCCGGTCCCGGCTGGACGACCTGATCGCCGAGGACGCCGACACGGACGCGGACAGCGCGGGTGGCGGGGGCACCTTCTTCACCGAGTTGAAGGCGGACCCGGGCGCGCTGGGGCTGGACAGCCTGCTGGCGGAGGTGAACAAGCTCCAGCGGGTGCGCGGGCTTCAGCTTCCGCCGGAGCTGTTCGGGGACGTGTCGGGGAAGCTGGTGGCGGCCTGGCGGGCGCGGGCGGCGAAGGAGTATCCCTCGGACCTGCGGGCGGCGGCCGGGCCGGTGCGGTACACGCTGCTGTCGACGCTGTGCCATGTGCGGGAGACGGAGATCACCGACTCGCTGGTGGAGCTGTTCATCCAGCTCGTGCAGAAGATCAACACGCGGGCGGAGAAGAAGGTCGAGGGCGAGTTCACCAAGGAGCTCAAGCGGGTCCGCGGCAAGGAGGGCATCCTGCTGCGGCTGGCGGAGGCGGCTGTTGCGGAGCCGGGCGGCACGGTCCGCAAGGTGATCTATCCGGTGGCCGGGGAGTCCACGCTGAAGGCCCTCGCCGCGGAGGCCGCGGCGAACGAGGCCCGCTACCGGGCCCGGGTGCGTACGGTGCTGCGTTCGTCGTACTCCAACCACTGGCGGCGGATGCTCTCGCCGCTGCTGAACGCGCTGGAGCTGAAGTGCAACAACACCGCCTACCGGCCGGTGATGGACGCGATCGACCTGCTCAAGCGGTACCTGGACCAGCCCATCGCGAAGGAGGGCGCGTTCTTCGACGAGGCGGAGAAGATCCCCCTGGCCGGGGTGGTGCGCGAGGAGTGGCGCAAGGCGGTCGTGGACGAGCGCGGCCGGGTCGAGCGCATCCCCTACGAGCTGTGCGTGCTCGTGGCGCTGCGGGACGCGCTGCGGCGGCGGGAGATCTGGGTGCCGGGCGCGAACCGGTGGCAGAACCCGGAGGACGACCTGCCACCGGACTTCGAGGACAACCGCGATGTGCACTACGACGCGATCCGCCAGCCGCAGGACCCGGAGAAGTTCATCGAGGCCCTGGAGAAGAGGCTGCGCGAGGCCCTGACCCGCTTCGACACGGCGCTGGAGCTGGGCACCACGGGCGGGGTGGACATCGTCCGTCGGCACGGTGAGCCGTGGATCAAGGTCTCGCCGCTGGGCAAGCAGGAGGAGCCGGAGAACCTCGTCGCCCTGAAGGCGGAGATCGAACGCCGCTGGGGCACCATCGACCTGATCGACATCCTCAAGGAGGCCGAGTTCGCCACCGGCTTCACCGGCGAGTTCACCTCGGTCGCCACCAGGGAGGCGGTCCCGAAGGCGGTGCTGCGGCGCCGGCTGCTGCTGGTGCTGTTCGCGCTGGGCACGAACATGGGCATCAAGCGGGTCGCGGTCACCGGCAAGCACGGCGAGAGCGAGGCCGTCCTGCGCCGGGTGCGGCACCTGTTCGTCAACCGGGCCAACATGCGCGCGGCGCTGGTGCAGCTGGTCAACGCCACCTTCGCCGCACGCGATCAGGCGTGGTGGGGCGAAGGCACCGCCTGCGCGAGCGACTCCAAGAAGTTCGGCTCCTGGAGTTCGAACTTCATGACCGAGTGGCACCAGCGGTACCGCGGGCCCGGGGTGATGATCTACTGGCACGTCGAGAAGAAGTCGCTGTGCGTCTACAGCCAGCTCAAATCCTGCTCGGCCTCCGAGGTCGCCGCGATGATCGAGGGCGTGCTGCGGCACTGCACGGACGTGGAGATCGACCGGCAGTACACCGACACGCACGGCGCCTCCATCGTCGGGTTCGCCTTCGCCCACATGCTCGGCTTCAACCTGCTCCCGCGGTTGAAGAACGTCGGCTCGGCACGCCTGTACCGGCCGGCGGCCGGTCAGGACGAGAAGTGGCCGCACCTGGCGCCGGTGCTGTCGACCAAGACGATCGACTGGGACCTGATCCGCCAGCAGTACGACCAGATCGTGAAGTACACCACCGCCCTCCGCCTGGGCACCGCCGAGGCCGAGCAGGTCCTGCGCCGCTTCACCCGAGGCGGTCCCAAGCACCCCACCTACCGGGCGATCGAGGAACTCGGGCGGGCGGTACGTACGGCGTTCATCTGCGACTACCTCGCGGACGCCGACCTGCGCCGCGAGATCAACGACGGCCTCCAGGTCGTGGAGAACTGGAACTCCGCCAACCATGACCTGTTCTACGGCAAGGACGGCGACCTGACCGGCTCCGACAAGGAGTCCCAGGAGGTCTCCATGCTCGCCCTGCACCTGCTCCAGTCCGCGCTGGTGCACGTCAACACCCTGCTCCTTCAGGACGTCCTGAGCGAGGAGAAGTGGCAGAAGCGGCTCACCGACGCCGACCGGCGAGCACTGTCCCCGCTGTTCTGGACCCACGTGAACCCCTACGGCCGGTTCGAGCTGGACATGAACTCCCACCTCGACTTCGCCGCCGCGGCGTCCATGCTGCCCGGCCCTCGCACTGCGCCCGATACGCAGACTCCCGAACCGGCGGCGGAGGGTACGGCCGGTTCGGCAACCTGAAGACCCGCCCGCCGGCGGGCGGCTGGATCGTTGACCGGGGATGAGGCGCCGGGCCGGACGCTGGGCTCAGCGCCGCCGACACCAGCACCTTCGAGCGGGACGTTCGTGTGCCTCGTCGCCCTGGCGCCTTCAGGTCTGCAGTCGCATGTGTTCCAGGAGCGGGACTTTCAGCATGTCCAGGATCAACGTTGCCGCAAGCACCGCGCCGAGCAGAGCGGCCAGGTAGGTGAGGCTGACGGGCGCCATCAGGATTCCACGACTCGCCAGCACCGTGACGATCACCACGTCGAGAGCGGTGGCCGCCAGCATCCAGGTGCTCGGCCTGGATGCCCACAGGTGGTGCCGTTCGCGAACCAGGTAAACGGTCGCCTGGCCAGTGGCGACCAGCATGACGAACACCAGCGTCTGCGTGCCGGCGAGTGAGAGCCCGAGGACGTCACGGCCGATGTAGAAGGTGGCGAAGGAGAGCACGAGCCAGGGCACGGCGATGCCGAGCGCTGCAAAGGACAGGCTGCGGACGTGCCAGCGGTCGGGCCGGGCGGAGAAGCCGACCCGGTCAGTGGCAATCGACATGGTCACGAAGTCATTGGCGAACAGCAGGAGCAGCACCAGCCGCGGTGTCGTCACGAAACTCCCGGTGACCAGAAGGCCCAGGCCGAGGAACAGCGAGACCTGGAAGGTCTTGGTGATCTTGTTGAGGGTGTAGGTGAGCATGCGCTGGTAGACACGCCGTCCCGTCTCCACTGCGGTGACCATGTCACTTAGCCCCTGGCCGGTGAGGACCAGACTCGCCGCGTCCTTGGCGACGTCGGTGGCGTCGGCGACGGCGACGCCGACCTCGGCCCGTTTCAGTGCCGGAGCGTCGTTGACCCCGTCGCCGGTCATGCCGACCACGTGGCCGCCGCGCTGCGCCTGCTCGACCAGGGCGAGTTTGTCGGCGGGCAGTACGCCCGCCACCACGTCGAAGTCGAGGCTTCCTGTCTTCCGGCCGCGCACATGCTCCGCCGTAGCAAGCCGCTCGCCGATGCCGACCTGGCGGGCGACGGCCACCGCGGTCACCGCGGCGTCGCCGGTGACCATCACCACACGGATGCCCAGGTCCTTCAGCTGGCGCACGAGGCCGGCGGAGTCGGGGCGCAGCCGGTCACCCAGCGCGAGGAGACCGGCCACCTCCATCCCCGAAGTCCCGCCGCCGTCCGCGGCTACCGCCAGCACCCGTGCCCCGTCCGCAGCCAGGGCCTCTACATCGGCCGCAAGGCCCGGCGGGGTGGTCGCGAGGGTTCCCAGCACCGCGGGAGCACCCTTGGCCACGTGCAGGGCCGTCCCGTCGGCGGAGACGATCCGGGCTTCCGAGCGTTTGGTCGCCGGGTCGAAGGGCACGAATCCCGCCCGCTGTCCCAGCTCTCCTGCACCCTGGGCTGCCGCAGCTGCGAGCACCGCGAGGTCAATCGGGTCCTGGGTCGCCTCGTCACTGGCTGCCGCCGCCAGGGCAAGCACCTCAGCGTCACTGCGCCGACCGTAGGGGCGGACGGCGACGATCGACAGGCGGTTCTCGGTGATGGTGCCAGTCTTGTCCGTGCACAGCAGGTCCATCGCCGCGGCCTCCTCGATGGCCGTCAGATGGGTGACCAGCACGCCGGCCGAGGCGAGCTCTTCCGCGCCGAGCGAGGTGGCCAGAGTGAAGGTGGCCGGCAGCGCGACCGGCACCGTGGCCACCACCAGGATCAGAACGAACGGCAGCAGCTCGCGGGCAGGCAGGTCAGTGATCAGGCCGTAGGCGAGGATCGCCACGACCAGAGCACCGTCCATCACCAGCAGCGACCACACCACCTTGAAGATTGTCTCCTCCAGATGGCTGGCAGTCTTCGCACCGCGCACCAGCTCGGCAGTCCGCCCGAAATACGTGTGCGCCCCGGTCGCGGTCACCACGCCGCTGGCCTCACCGCGCCGGACGATCGCCCCCGAATACAGCGTGCCGCCCCGCCCGACCTCCACCTCGGCCGACTCCCCGGTCAGTACCGATTGGTCCACTGCCGCAGTCCCGTCAGACGCGGTCACGTCAGCCGGAACGATGTCACCGAGGCGCACATGGACCAGATCGCCCGGGACCAGTCGCTCGGCGTCGATCAGCTGCCAGTGCCCACCCCTGCACACCCGGGCCCGCACCGCGAGCCGACGGCGCAGCAGTGCGAGGGCGTCCCGCGCCCGGCCCTCCTGGACGTAGCCGAGCACCCCGTTGAAGACCACCAAGATGCCGACGATCAGCGCCTCGGTGACCTTGCCTGCCGCCAGCTCCAGCACTACCGCAGCCTCCAGCAGCCACGGCACCGGCCCCCACAGCTTTCCCAGCACCGCCCGCAGCACATGCGGACGCTCTTGTGCAAGCGTATTCGGCCCGTAGCGCGCCAGGCGGGCAGCCGCCTCAGCCTCGCTCAGGCCCTCACCGGAAGTCACACAGCCTCCTGCTGTTGGACCACTTCCAGGACGGTCTCGGCCTCCGATCGGTCCGAAGGCATCGACACCGAAGGCCACAACGGCACGCTACCGGCCCCGGCCGGGGAAACCTGTACATATCGCTCGCTGATGCCATCTGATCAGCGGCGCTGCGCCCGAGGACACACGACCGGAGTACCCCCACCATCTCCGCGCCGCCGCACCTGTCGGGTCTATGGCCATTGCGCCCTCCGCCGGGAGGCGTAACGGTTCCGGGCGGATACGGAGGGGGACGACCCTGTTCCCTGCTGGGAGGCGGCCCGTTTCTGCCGCAACGCCGTGAGGGTGGCTGTGTGGCGGGGTGTCATTGGGCGGGGAGGCGTACGGAGTAGATGGAGGGGGTGTCGAGTCGGCGGGAGACGAGCATGGCGCCGGTGACAGCGAAGAGCAGGGGGACCATCAGGGCATCGATGGTGCGGGTGAGTTCCAGCATCAGGACGACAGCGGCGATGGGGGCCTGCATGGCGGCGGCAAGGACCGCAGCCGCGCCGATGACCGCGAAACCGGCGGCCGGGGCAGGCCAGGCGTGTGCCCAGCCCTGCCCCGCCAGAGAGCCGAGCAGGGCACCAGCGGCGATGGTGGGGGTGAACAGGCCGCCGCTGGCGCCGCTGCCCAGGCTCCCGGCGGTGGCGATCGGCTTGAGGAAGAGCAGGGCCACCAGAAGAGGGGCTGCGACCTGCGCGGAGAAAGTGAGCTGAACGATGTCCTTCCCATTGCCGAGCAGTTCGGGATAGGGAACGGCCAGCACACCGACCACGGTGAACACCAGCAGCGGCGCGACCAGCAGCCCCCACCCCGCAGGCCGGTGGTCATGCGCTATCCGGATCATCCGCACCCAGCCGACCGCGACCAGCCCGGCGAGGGGTCCGATCAGCACGGCGAACACGGTCAGTGACATGGACAGCCCCACTTCGGGCAACTGGTAGGTGGGCCCGTTGGGCAGGACCGTCCAGGCGACCGCGGTGGCGATACAGCAGGTGGCCAGGGCAGGCAGGGCCAGGCGCAGCGACAGGACGCCGAGCATCACCTCCAGCGTCAGCAGCGCCCCGCCCAGAGGGACGTTGTACACGCACGCCATGCCGGCGCCTGCGCCGCAGGCGGCGAGCAGCCGGCGGTGCGCGGTGTCCAGACGGGCCCAGTCGGACAGCCGGGAGGCCAGCGCCGCACCGGCCAGTCGCGGTGCTCCCTCGCGCCCCAGCGAAGCACCCATGCCGACGATCACCACGGACAGGACCGCGGTGCCCAGACTCCGCCGTAGCGGCAGGTGCCCTTCGTGGCGCCACAGCGCCGTACTCACCTCCGAGCCGCCGGGGCCCGTCCACCACCGCAGCAGCCACCAGCCGATCCCGGCCACCGCCCCAGCAGCGGCCAGGGCCACTACACGGCGGAGCGCGCCAGCCTGCTCGACGGCGGTCAGGAAGCTCCCCGACTGGTAGGAATACGTGAGGTGGGCTGCCGCATGCAGCACCACCATCAGTGCGGCACCCGCAAAGCCCGCCAGCACACCCGTGGCCACGACCAGAACCCAGAACCGCGCGGAAAGCGCGGGAACATCCGATGGCGCGATGAGGTTCGGCTGCCCCGCCATCTCCGCGCCGCCGGACTTGTCCCGTCCCTGGCTGTTGCCCCGTTCGCCGTCCATCGCCCGCCCTTCCCGGGAAGCCAGCCGCTGCTGAACCCTCGCCGGGCATCGTCTCCCGTCCCGCCCGGCCAAAGGGGGTCCGCCGCGCGTGTCGCACCGCCCACGCAAACCGGCCGCCAGCACTCTGGCCAGGGAGTCCGTACCGCTATCCGCCTGTCTGCGCACACCACCGGATCGGCCCGGCCCTCGTTGTACCGGGGAGACACTGAACGTGAAGGCACGGCGATGAACTGGAATGCGCAATGGGTACGGGACGCCTCGGTGACCGTCGCGGACCTTGTGATCACAGCCGCCCTGGTCATGGGCGCCATGCTGCTGCACACCCGCTGGCTAGCGGCAGTCGGCGGCCTGTGGGCGCTGCTGACCCTGAGACAGGGCTATCTGGCCGCGCGAGAACGCAAACGGCCCACGCGCGCCCCGAGCAGAACACGGCGTCGCACACGTTCCTGAGTGCGTGACGCGACGGAAGGAAAATCCACTCTCACAAACGGTCCTTTGCCCGAGCAAGATCAATCACGAGCCGCCGGACCTCCGTCGCGCCCGGATTTGTTCGCAGAACCCGTTCTCACTCAAAAGCGGGACTGGCCCCCTTCTGAGACTTGCATTGTGCGAAAATCCGGGCCCATGACGGACCCTCAGCAGCCTTTCCCGACCGACCGGTCGGACGCCGACGACGTCGAACAGCACGCCTGTCCGAAGTGTGACGCACAGCCCGGCTCGCCGTGCCGCTCGCGCGGCGGCGCGGTCGCCTCCGCCTACCACACCCGCCGCTTCACGGCGGTGCCCCAGCTGAAGAAGGCGCTGCGGGTGCCGACCCCCGCCGACCGCGGCCCGGGCCGACCCTGGCGGCCCGGCACCCCGCCGCCGGCGCCGATCGACCCGGACCTGCCGAACGCGGACATCCGGATCGGGTACGCGCGGTGCTCGACGCTCGGGCAGGAACTCGACTCGCAGCTGGACGCGCTCAGCAAGCACGGCATCCCCCGAGACAAGATCTTCAGCGAGAAGATCAGCACCCGGGTACGGGTCCGGCCCCGGTTCGAGGAGGCGCTGCGGACGGCGCGGGAGGTCAAGGCGCACGCCCCGCACTGCCGAGTCATCTTCACCGTGTACGAGATGAAGCGGCTCGGCCGTGACGCTGCCGAGCTCACCGCGCTCGCCGACCACCTCACCGCTCACGGCCTGGTCCTGGAGATGCTCGCCGGGCCCCTGCCCGGCATCTACGACCCCACCGGCCCAGGCAAGCTGCTCTTCGCGTTCTTCGCCGCGATGGCGGAGACCGAACGGGAGAACATCCGCGAGTCGACCCTGGAGGGACTCGACACCGCGGCCCGCAAAGGCAAGCACGGCGGCCGACCGCCCGTCATCACCGACGACATGCTCCACACCGTCCTTCGCCGCCGCGCGGGCGGCGAGTCCGTCGAGCAGATCCAGCCCGACCTGATCATCCCCACCGGCAAGCGCAAAGGACAGAACCCCTCCGTCGCAAGCATCTACCGAGCGCTCGCCGAGCACGCCAAGCGCGAGGCGTACCCCGAAGCTGTCGAACAGGCCCACGCCGACTTCGCCGCTCTCCAGGTCGGCGAAGTCCCCGGACCCCGCCCCGCTATCCCTGACCGAGCGTCACTCTGATTACAGAGAGCTACTTGTCACTTCGCCGTAGCTTCGGGAGAACAGGGCCGGTACCGGCGTCGGGCGAGGTGGCAGGGTGTCGCGGGTGACGGGTGAGTGGCTGAGGAAATTCCGCCGGGAGCGGCGGGTGCTGGCGCGGGTACGGCGGGCGGCGTGGCGGCTGGAGCAGGCCGAGCGGGAACGGGACTGGTCCCTGGCCGCTGCCCGAGGCGAGAAAGTGTCGGTGCGGAAGGTCGCCGAGGTGGCGGGGCTGTCGCCGACCCGGGTACACCAGCTCACCAAGAACGCCGACCTCGATGCCCTGGACGCCGAGCTCGGACAGCTGCGAGTGGCGGGCTGGCCGGCCCCGGAGGACCCGGACGGCAGCGACGACGAAGAACTGTCTGGCCGTGCAAGCATCGCCGAGCGTCTGCACGACGAGGTCGACTGGCTACGGCAGTGCGCCGAGTGGCTCGACCACCTGGAGACTAAGCCGTACCCGCCAGCCGCCAACCTCCGCCCCGAAGCTGACTTCCCCGACACGTGCACCGTGCCGGTCCACATAGCCCGGATCGCGGCCATCCTGCGGCGGATCGCCTTCGACATCGACGAACTGGCGCGCGCCCGCCGCGTGGACGACCTGCACGCCGCCCAGGTCGGCGATGACCCGCGCGCCGAACGGCGGCGCAGGCTGGCCGAACCCGACCTGAACTATGCCGAGTTCTGCGACCGCACCGGAACGCCCTGGCGCTCCACCCAGCAGGGTGAGCTCGCCTGGACCGCCTACCAGGCTGAACGCCGACGCCGCGGCGAGACCGACGAAGACCCCTTCCGGCACGGCAGGCCCTGACCCGGAACAGCCCGCGAACCCTGGCGCCGACCGCCGTGCACCCTCGGCAGGCAGCGCCCCCTCAGCCCGTCACGAGCCAACCACCGGAGCTCCCAGGCCATGAGCACCCCACCGGCCCCCGCACCCACCCCGCCTTCCTGGCCACACTGCGGACACGGCGCCAACCCCGCCACCGACCCTGTCGGCTGCCCAGGCATCCACGTCCCTGGCCACACCGCATGCCTCGCCCACCTGAACGACACCGACCGCGACGCCTACCTGACCGGCCTGACCCCAGGCGCGGACATCGACCACCGCGGCACCACCTTCACCCCACTCCTCCTTGAAGCCCTCCTCCAAGCCCTTCATGACCCCACCACCCAGAAGTACCGCCTCGGCGACGCCCGGTTCCACCAGACGAAGTTCTCCGGCCTCGCCATATTCAGCAGGGCTGAGTTTTCCGGCTTCGCAGGGTTCAGCGGGGCTCAGTTTTCCGGCGCCGCTCAGTTCGACCAGGCGCAGTTCACCCGCGAAGCCCGGTTCGACCAGGCTCAGTTTTCTGACCTCGCCACGTTCGACCAGGCTCAGTTTTCCGGCGCCGCTCAGTTCGACCAGGCGCACTTCACCGGCCTCGCCCGGTTCGGCCAGGCACAGTTCTCCGGCCTCGCCGGGTTCACCAACACGTGGTTCGTCAGCGACACCAGGTTCAGCAACGCGCGGTTCGACAGCATCGCCTCGTTCCTTGGAGCACAGTTCGCCGACAGCGCCCGGTTCAACGAGGTGCGATTCTCCGACGTCGCCATGTTCGGCAGGGCGCGGTTCTCCGCTGGCGTCCACTTCAGCGGTGCGCAGTTCTCCAGCACCGCACAGTTCACCGAGACGTACGTAACCGGGGACGCCGTCTTCGACTGGGCGACGTTCTCCGGCCCCACCCGGTTCGACGAAGCGCGGTTCGCCGGGCACGTCGCATTCGTCGGAGCACGTTTTGCCGTGATGACACGTTTCGGGCCCGTGGTGTGCAGCGGGACGGTGGATCTGTCCGGCTCGTTGTTCGAGGTTCCCGTGACGCTGGAGATCGCGGCGCGTGACGAGGTGCGCTGCGTGAGGACGCGCTGGGAGTCGACGGCAACGCTGCGCCTGCGTTACGCAACCGTGGACCTCAGCCACGCGGTGCTGTTGTTCCCCGTGGCGGTCAACGCTCACCCCGCTCCGTTCATCGACATCGAGACCGGCACGACGGTGGCCGAGGAACTGCTACGGACTTCCGAGTCCGGGGTGCGGGTGGTCTCGGTGCGCGGGGTGGACGCCGCGCACCTGATGCTGACTGACACTGACCTGAGCAACTGCCTGTTCGCCGGCGCCTTCCACCTGGACCAGCTACGCCTGGAAGGCCGGTGCACCTTCGCCCCCACCCCCAACGGCCCTCGCCACCGACACCACATATGGCTCTGCCGGTGGAGCCGCCGGCGCACCCTTGCCGAGGAACACCACTGGCGTGCCCAGGCTTCTGGCCAGTCCGCCATGCCCCCGGGCCAGGCTCCTTCCCCCCGACATTGGCGTATTGGACCGCACCACCCGGACCCCGATCAGACTCCTGACCCGGAAGACGTTGCAGCGATCTATCGGCAGCTGCGCAAGGCGTTCGAGGACGGCAAGAACGAGCCCGGCGCCGCCGACTTCTACTACGGCGAGATGGAGATGCGCCGCCACGACCACACCGGCACCCCGCCCGGCGAGCGCGGCCTAGTGTGGGGGTACTGGCTGCTGTCCGGCTACGGCCTGCGTGCCTTGCGCGCCCTGGGATGGCTGGTAGCGGCCGTGGCCGTCACCATCGTGTTCATCATGGGGCTCGGACTGCCCGACTCATCCCCGAAACAGACAGCCACCGGCACCATTCCCGCCACCGGCGGACCGGTAACGCTGATCGTGGACAAGCCAGACCCACAGCTGACGCTGCCCGTCGGAGACCGATTCACCGGGGAACGCTTCGACCAGGCCCTGCAAGTGGTGCTGAACTCCGTCGTGTTCCGCTCCAGCGGCCAGGACCTCACCACCTGGGGCACCTACACCGAGATGGTCAGCCGCTTCACCGAGCCCGCACTGCTCGCGCTGGCCGTCCTGGCCATGCGCAGCCGCATCAAACGCTGACCCCCACAACCACCCACCCCCTGTTCAGCAAACTGAACGCCGTAGCGGTGTTCCCTGGCCCCGGTCTCCTGTCTCCCGCCCCACGGTGAAAGGTAGGGCCGCGCCCGCTACCGGTTCTGGCGACGTGCGGCAGGGTCGCGCTCCGCAACGTGCCGGGCGACCGCGTCGACGCCGGGACGGGCGTACCGCTCCAGGGAGCGGACGGAGGCGTGGCGGGAGCGGGCCAGCAGCATCGGGGTGGAGGTGCCGTCTTCGGCGTCGTGGGTGAGGGCGCTGTGGCGGAGCCGGTGGAGTGTCCAGCCGTCCAGGTCCTCGATGTCCTCGGGGGAGGCGAGGGGGTTGGCCAGCAGCCGGGTGTTCTCCTCGAAGATCTCTTCGGCCCGGCGGTAGGAGAGCCGGGCCCGGCCGGTCTCCGGACACACGTCGAGTGTCGGCGTCCCGGCCGGGGCCTTGCGGTCGGTGAGGAACAGCGGGCCGCGGGTGCGGCGCGCGATGAGCCGGGGCAGGAGCTGGGCGGTGCCGGACTGCCAGTGAATCCACTCGGTCGCGCCGCCCTTGGCGGTGATCCTGCCGCGCTTGTCCTGCGGGTACAGGTCTTCCACGTTCAGGCACAGCACCTCATCGGCCCGCGCGGCGGACTCGTAGAGCATCTTCCAGAACGTCTTCTCCCGCAGGGCGACGTCCAGGCGCCACAGGGCGGCGATCTGGTTCTCCGCGAGGGCCTTGGTGCGGTCCGGCGGCGCCGGCCGCCGCTCGATGCCGATCGTCGGATCGCCGACGATCCAGCCCTGGCGCTGCCACCAGCCGATCGCCTTGCGCGCGATGGACAGCTCCCGGTTGACGGTGTCGGCGTCCATCTCGTCCGCCCGCGCCGCCGCCAGCTCGGCCAGCACCTCCGGCAGCGCCGGGTCGGCGATCGCGGCGACGGGGAAGACGGGCGGCTTCGCGCCCCGGCGGGCGGGCCCGGTCGGCGCCGGTTCGCCGGCGAGCATCCACCCCCACGTCGTCAGCGAGATCCGGTAGATCCGCGCGGAGGACTTCGCGATGCCCGCGCCGGTGAGGTACCGCTCGACCGCCACGGTGTACGACGACGGCGGGGCGGACAGAGGCACCACCCGGGAGCGCGGTACACGCAGCACGCCCCCGCTCCCGAGTTCGGTCACCGGTTCGATCGTCACGCCCGCCCCGCCCTTCCGGTCCTGCCGCAGTAAATGCGTACACCTCGCCCCGGCGGCCGGAATGGCCCGCCGCAGGTCGCGGTGATCACCGTAGGGGCTCTGTCGCGGTAAATCCGGCATTTACCGCGACAGGCGAGATGCCCCCGGAGCGGGCGACCTTGACAGACTCAAAGATAAATGCAAGAATAGAGATATCCTTGAAGTCAAGGATTGGGAACATCTACAGAGTTGATTTGCGAGTATGCAAGAAGAATTTGACGACATTGAGACCTGGGACGACCTGCGCAAGGCGGCAGACGTCAACGGTGGCGTCTATCTGACGAACATGGGCGTCCTGCGTGAGGTCAAGAAGGCCGGGCGGCTGGGCAACCTGGTGCGCGAGGAGATCGGCAACAAGCTGAGCAGTATCGGGCTAGGGCACCTGCCCGACGAGCTGCCGGCGTACCAGGAGCGGTCCGTGATCCTCTACGTGAAGGGCGGCCCGGTCGGCAAGGTAGTGCAGGCGGTGATAGACACCCCCAGCCACGAGAGCGCCGATCAGCTCCGGCAGCTCAACACCTCGGAAGCGCAGGACAAGCTCCGGCGGATCGCCGAGATCGTCCAGGAGTAAGCCGAAGGCCCGACCTGATGGCACAGGTCGAGCCTTCGCGATGATTCAGATCAGGGCTCTCAGCTTGGCGGCGGAGGCCCTGCCCGCTTCCCCACACTACAAGAACACGGCCTACAAGAAAGGCGTCCCGCCATGACCCTGTACGTCTACGTCGACAACTCCAACATCTGGATCGAGGGCCAGCGGATAGCAGCTGTCCGCTCGGGAGCGGCCCGAGACATCCGTTCCGCGCTCGCCCAGCAGATCACGGCACCCTGGACCTATGACTTTGGCCGCCTCTACGGCATCCTCTGTCCACCCGGCGAGAACATCGGCCGATCCATCCTGTTCGGATCCAAGCCGCCGGAGAACGACAGCATCTGGCAGCGCGTACGCGATGCCGACTTCGAGGTCGAGACCTTCGACCGAAGCACCTTCACCAACAAGGAGAAGCAGGTCGACATCGCCCTGAGCACCAGGATGATGGAGGACTCGTTCACTTACATGAAGGCCGACAAGGGAGACATCGCGATTCTCGCCGCCGGTGACGGGGACTTCCTACCGACTATTAAGTCGCTACAAAACCGTGGACTCGGCGTCCGGGTCGTCTCCTGGTCGCACGCTGTCAGCCGCCAACTTCGAGACGCTGCGGATGAGTTCATCGAACTCGACCCTCACTTCGACCACCTGACCCGGATAACGCCGGCTGCGTGATCGCCGGTAAGACGGTCACCGTGGTGGTCCTGCCCCATCTCCATACCACCTCATCCGGGAACGAGACGGTGACCGGGTACCCGGGCCAGCACGGTCGCCTGAACTCATCCGCCCGCCGGGCCCTTGCGGCGGCCTCCTGGATTGTGTCAGCGGCGGAGGCAGCCGCTCTCGCGTCGTCGCCCCGGCTCCAGGCAGGCATCGCGCTCGCAGCGGTAACCGCACTGGTTGGGTCCCAGGTGAGGTCGTTGATGACCCGGTAGGGGCGGGCAGTCTTCGCTGCGCTCGCGAAGTTCAGCCGGGAGCTGATTGTCTCCGGCACCCGCGAGGGTGGGATTCCACGGGTCGTTCTCCCTTTCGACCGAGCACCGTGCTGGCCCGGAGCCAGCGCGGTCATTGATCGCCTACCGTGGTTCTGATACGTGCTCAACTGTCCGATGGCAATTACTCAGAGCTACTCGTTACCGGGCCGTAGCCATACGAGAGCAGGGCCTGATCCGGGTGGCGGCCAGCAGGTCAGCGAACGGCGTCTCGGTGAGTTCGTTCAGCGACATCACACGCCTCCCTCAAGATCGGCACCATGCGGGCGGGGATCCGGATGACCCGCTCGTGGTCCGGGATCCCGGTCGCGTGCCCGGGCACCCACTCCGTGTTGCCGATCACCTGCTGCAGGAGCGCCTCGGCTTCCTCCCCCTGCAGGACCAGGTCAGCGCTCTGCTCTTCCACCCACACCGTCGGTGATCCTTCGCCTCCGGTGTTCGGGTCGATCCCGACGAACCGTAACGTCACCACTGCCTCCGCTGTCGAGTCGGTTGCGCACAGTTGCGCCCCGACCGTTCCGCGTCCGGCGGGCACCGTCAATCCCCCGCACGGACGCCTCCTCGGACAAGCAGCGGATTAGTTCTCCCTGACCAGACACGGAGCCTTTTCCATCCTCAGTCTGAGCTGGTCAGATGAAGGGTCAGGACGGCCTGGACGAGTTTGGTGATCCGGGTGGTTGAGCACCGGAGCTTG